>NZ_NSGT01000055.1:0-46265 GCF_009192905.1 Xanthomonas sp. LMG 12459 | reverse complement strand
CTTAGGTCGACAGCGCGGGTCGCCCTGGGCAATGGCGCGTGAGGGGGCGATAAGGAAACGATCCGGCCGTGGCCAACGCCGTGGCACTGGGCAAGGCGGCCACGGCCAGCGGCGGCGACAGCCTGGCGCTGGGTGCAGGCGCAGCGGCGGCGCAGGCCGGCGCCGTGGCGCTGGGCAGCGGCAGCACCACGGCCGCGGCGGTGGCGACCACCGGCGGGACCCTCAACGGCACCGCCTACACCTACGCCGGCACCAAGCCGGGCAGCACGGTGAGCGTGGGCAGCGCCGGCCACGAGCGGACGGTGACCAACGTGGCCGCCGGCCGCGTGTCCGGGACCAGCACCGATGCGGTCAACGGCTCGCAGCTGTATGCCACCAACACCGAACTGGGCAAGCTCGACGATGCAGTCAAGGGTATCCAGGGCGGCGACGGTGTGAAGTACCTGCGGGTCAATTCGACGGGCAGCGATAGCGTCGCGACCGGCACCGACAGCGTCGCGATCGGCCCCGATGCGGTCGCCAGCAATGCGAAGGACGTGGCGATCGGCTCGGGTACTCGTACCGTGGAGACCACGGCGGTGAGTTCCACAACGCTCGGTGGCTCCAGCTACAACTTCGCCGGCAGCGCGCCGGTCGGTGCGTTCAGTGTCGGCGCGGTGGGGGCGGAGCGGCAGATTCAGAATGTGGCCGCAGGCCGTCTGAGCGCCAGCAGCACCGATGCGGTGAACGGTTCGCAGCTGTATGCCACGAATCAGAAGGTGCAGGACAACTCCAATTCGCTCTCCACGCTACAGAGTTCGCTGACCACGCTCGAGCAGTCCATTGGCGGCATCTCCGGAAATCCCAGCAAAAGCGGCAGCGGCAGCGTCAGCCCCGCCAGCGATGGCAGCAATGGCAGCAACGGTTCGAGCGCCTCATCGGCGACGAACGATGGGTTGGTCGTCGTGGGCAATGACGGCACCTCGGTCGCGGTTGGGCCTACTGCGTCGGCCAAGAGCGCCAGCACCACGGCGATGGGCAGCAACACCACGGCCAGTGGCACGAACGCGACGGCGGTGGGGGCGGATGCGGTCGCATCAGGTGCGGGTAGCGTTGCCGTAGGCAAAGGCGCCACTGCCACGGAGTCCAACAGTGTTGCCATGGGGCAGGGCTCGGTCGCCGACCGTGCCGACACCGTCTCGGTCGGTTCGGCGAGCAACCAGCGCCAGATCACCAACGTCGCCGCCGGCACCGAACGCACCGATGCGGTCAACCTGGGACAGTTGCAGGATGGCTTGGACAGCGTAGAGGACTGGTCGCGCGCCTACACCGACTCCCGCGTGGATCAGGTGGATCGGCGCGCCAGCGCCGGCGTGGCCGCGGCGATGGCGATGGCCAGCCTGCCCCAGGCGTATCAACCGGACCAGAGCGCGGCGGGCGTCTCGTTGAGCTCGTTCCGTGGCGAACAGGCGATCGCGTTCGGCGTTTCCACGATCAGCGGAAGCGGCCGCTACCTGTTCAAGGTCAACGCCAGCGCCACCACGCGCGGCGATGCCGGCGTGGCCGTCGGCGCGGGTGTGGTCTGGTAACAAGCACCGCTGGCGCCGGCCGGACGCCTCTGTGTCGGCCGGCGCTTCCTTTCATTTTCCTGGTCACAAGCGCGTCCGAGGACGCGTTTCTTTTTGTCGGCTGCGTACGCGGCTGTGGAAGAGAAGTCGTAGATGAGCAGATCCGGATATCGCGCCTTCGGCATCGTGGCGCTCGCTTTGATGTGGCTAGGGACCGCACTGGCGATATATCGCCATCATGCCAATGCCTTGTGGCATCTCGTCCACCGGCGCTGCGAGGTCAGTGCGCGGGGCTCCGGGGTGCCGGCGCCGTGCCGGACCCTGGACCCTGCGCAGGGCTATGCTCTCCTGCAGGACGAGCGCGGCCGAGCGCATGCCTGGCTGGTGCCGACCCGCCGCATCATCGGAGCCGCCAATCTCGCGTTGCAGCGCCAGGACACGCCGAACTACTTCTGGCTGGCATGGCGGGCCCGTGGCGTGCTGTCGGATTTGCTGGGTGCGCCGGTTCCGGATACTGCGGTGGCCGTCGTGGTGGATGCGCAGACGCTGCCTTCGCAGAACCAGTTGCACCTGCACATCGCCTGTCTGCGCGCGGACATCCGTGAGCAGTTGGCGGTGGCAGGCCCGTATTGGGATGCACACTGGAACGGATATTGGCTAAAGGGCCGTCGCTACTACCTGCGGACGCTGAGCGAGGCGGAACTGGCAATGCGCAGCCCGTTCCTGCGCGTGGCCGAGGAGTTGCCCGGTGCCAGCGGCAACCTGGAACGCTACGGGCTGGCCCTGACCGTGCTGCAGGACGGCCGGTTCGTGTTGCTGGCGCTGCCGCGCACCTTGCTGGGCCGGGGCGCGAACCTGGGAGCGGCGCGCGTGCTGCAGGACGACAATTGCGCGACCGCAGGTACGCGCAGTTTTCCCGCATCCTGGTACTCGAACGTGATGCGGCCAGGCGGTCATGCTCGTGTGGAGCTGGCAGGCGAGAGATAGCGGCGCGGTCGCCGTTCGGTTGCGCGGCATGTACGTGTTGCCGCACAGGCAGCGGCCAGCGCGGCCGCTGCGCCGTGCAGCAAGCCCATCACTGCTGCGCGAACACCCAGGCCAACTGGCCGCGTACCGGCTCGGGCGTCGCCAGGGCCTGGCGGTACAGGGTCCGCGCCGTCCAGCAGGCGTCCTCGTCGCTGGCCTTGGCGATCTCCGGCAGCACCCGCATCAGGCGCTGCTGCTGGTCGGCGGGCAGCGACTTGACCAGGGTGCCCATCGCCGCCTGGATCTGCTCCTGGCTCACCGGCTGCGCCGGGGTCTTGTTCAACTCCGCGTCGGTGGCCTTCAGCGAGACCTCGAACCAGCGGTCGATCTGCGCCTGCGGCAGCTTTTCCAGGCCCGACAGCATCGCCGCGCTCAGCGCCTGCGCATCGTTGGGGTTGCCGCCGCGCGCCAGCACGGCGCACTGCGGTACGTCGACCTTGTCGCTGACCTGCGACAGGATCTGCAGGCGCTGTTCCAGCGTGGCGTGGTCCAGTCGCGCGATGCCGTTCTGCGCCAGTTGGAAGCCGGCCTGCTGCGCTTGCGGGCCGCTCTGCTTGAGCAACGCCACGTAGCGCGGGTCGTTGGCCAGCTTGCGCAGCATGCGGTCGAACGGCGCGTGCAGCGGCGAACTGGCCGGGTAGGGGTTCTGCGCTGCGGCGATCTCTTCCTGGGCCTTCTGCTGCGCCTTCTGGCAGGCGCCGAGGCTCAGTACGCCGGCGATCAGCAGCGGCAGGGCGATCTTCATCTTCCGTGTCATCGGGAATTCCTGGTCGGTGAGGGCGGCCACCCGCGGCGGCCGCCAGATGCGCCAGGATATCGGCTTCGCATCAGGCGTGCATGCGAGCGCCTGATGTCGGATTCGGCGGAGCAGCGGCCGGTGCTTCCGGCAAGAGACGCTGGCGGCCGCTGCGTTTGCCTGCGGTCGTAGACGACGCGCCCGATTTCGCGTCCGATCCGTCGGATATAGTCGAATCGGATGGTGAATGCGGTGGTGGCGGGTTCAATGCCTGCGAGGTGCTGCAGCGTATCCTCGCTGGTGCCTGCGTATGCTCAACGCCGTCTGGGTGAACTGCACCGCTGCCTTCGCGGCCAGTCGCGGTTTCGAGTGCCTTGACACGACCTGAAAGGAATTGCCATGTCCGAGCGTCTCTCCTTCGGTTGCGCGTGCTGCAGTCCGCACATGCTGCCGGTCTACCAGCACGATCACGATACGTGGCAGGACGTGCTCGAGACCGTCGCCGAGCGGTACGGCCGTGACCGCAGGCTAGTGGAGCCAGTGATCTTTCATGGCGGTCAGATCTATCCGGATCCCGAGCGTCCGGAACTGTGTGTGGAAGCGATCGGCATCGCAGACGGCAAGGTTATTGCCACCGGCACGCTCGCACATGTGCGCGAGGCGATGCGTCCATATGCGCAGACCGAGCAGATAGAGCGGGCGCTCAAGGGCGATCAAACGCTGCTGCCCGGCCTGATTGATCCGCATGCGCATCTGATCACCAGCGCGTTGATGACCACCTGGGCGGATCTGTCGCCGTTCGATGGTCAAAACTTGAATGCGAAGTACACCCGGGGCGAGATCCGCAAACGGCTGCAGCATGCGGTCGAAAAAGCGGACGCGGATCCGGCACAGCAAGGATGGGTCAAGGGATTCGGCGTGGATCCGTCGTTGATGGTGCATTGGAAAGATATCGATGTGCATTTTCTGGACGACATCAGCACCAAGGTCAAGATCTTCCTGCTCAATGCATCCGGACACATCAGCTATGCGAACACGCCCGCCTTGAAGGCGGCGGGACTGGACCCGGAATCTACGAAAGGCGTCCTGACCGAGCAGCAATCCCAGGCCGTGCTGCAGAAGATGCCCCAGGTCAAACCAGTGGACATCCTGGAGGGATTGATGAAGGTGTTCCAACAGGCGAACGCGTGCGGCATCACCACAGTGTTCGACGCGAGTATCGGCTTGATCGCCGGTTCTGCCGAAATCCCCATGATGAAGGCGCTGGCGGCGACTCCGGCGATGACGGTCCGGGTGGGAGGCGCACTCTATGGCAACAGCAACGATCTGATGACATGGGTCAATTGCTTCAAGCCGGAGTTGTCGAGCGTTGCCGATAGCCTGTTCACGCTGCGCGCGATCAAGCTTATCGCCGACGGCTCCAACCAGGGGTTGACCGGCTTCCAGAGCGTGCCTTACGACTGTTGCGATCGGCATTTTGTGCCGGGCGTGGGTGCCTACGGCCTGTTCAACTTCGATCCTGTGCGCAAGCTGGCGGACGTAATGGCAGTAGCCACAGCCGCCGGTTGGCCGATCCTGACGCATGCCAACGGCGACGAAGCCATCGCCAACGTGTTGGCCGCGTACCAATTGGCGCTCAGTACGGTGCCGCCTCCGCCGCCGCCCAAGCGGCCATTCCCGACGCCGCCGGCATGGGCCGAGCAGCGCCACCGGATCGAGCACGCATCGCTGCTCCACGATGAGGCGATCGGACTGATGCGGCGGATGGCGATTTCGCCGAGCTTCCTGATCGGACACGTCGGCTATTGGGGCAAGGCGTTCAAGGAGACCATCCTCGGCTCAGAGCGCGCGATGTTGCTGGATCGCACCGCGTCGGCCTTGCGTGCGGGATTGCGGATCAGCCTGCATAGCGACCACTTCGTGACACCGTTCGGTCCGTTGCGTTGCATGGAACAGGCGATCGGACGCGTCATGGAGGCGGTGGAACTCACCGGCCCCAACGCGTCGGAAAGCGCAGTGCTGAATCGAGAGGAGCGCCTGGACGCGAATCAGGCATTGCGGGCGGTGACGATCGACGCGGCCTGGCAATGCCATCTCGATCACCAGATCGGCTCCTTGCTTCCAGGCAAGCAGGCTGACCTGGTGATACTGGAGGAAAATCCGTTGCGGTGGAGCGCCGTCAACGCCACCGGCATGCGCGACATCGCGGTGTGCGAGACCTGGGTGAACGGTAGCAAGGTGTTTCCGCTTCCGCGTTGAGTCCGATGCGCCTGGCACTGGTCGGAGCGCCTAGCCGTTGCAAAGCGAAACGGCTCGTGAGTTGCAGACAGGCTCGCCGCGCGCGCCGTGACGGCAGCGACGCGCAGGCCTGACAGAGTCAGTGGTGTCGACCGCTAGCGGCACAACTGCTGCCGGCGACGGTCACGCTGTCGCGCGCTTTGCTATGCGGTGCGCGTGTGGCGTGCCCGGTGCCGACGGCGGGGTCCGTCGAAGGGCGCGCGGCTGCAGAGGCCATCGAGCGGCCCCCGGGGTTCCGATCCAGGCGCCCACACCGCAGGCGCCATTGAGAGGGCGTGGCTTGCGACCACGCCGTGTCGCGACTCAGCCGCCGCGCGGACCGCGGTTGCCGCCGCCGCCGGGACGGCCGCCGCCACCCGGAGGACGCCCGCCGGCCGGGCGGTTGCCGCCGCCGGGGCGTCCGCCCGGACCCGGGCCGCGCTTCTGGCCGCCGGCCGGGCGCGCGGCGCGCGGCGCGGCGCCGTAGGGATTGAAGCCGGGGGTGGCGTGGTCGGACGGGAAGCTCGGCGCGTTGCCCGGATGCCCGTAGGGGTGCGCCTTGCGCTGCTGGCCCTGGCCCTGACCGCGGCCCTGGCCGGCGCCGGCACCAGCGCCGGCACCGGCCGGACGCGGCTTGGCGTAGGGACGCCCCTGGCCCTGACCCTGGCCACGACCGCCGGGACCGGCGTTGCGGTGGCCGGTCGGGCCGGTGCTGACGCCATCGGGCACGTACCAGGTGCGGAACGCGGCGGGGTTGCCGTCCGGCAGCGGCTTGGGGCCCTTCGGGGCGCGCTGCTTGAACGGCTTCTGCGCCTGCTTGGCGGCCATTTCGCCGCTCACGGTCAGACCGCCGTGCGGCTTCTTGCCGCCGCGGCCGCGGCCGCGGTCCTCGCGGAACGTGTCGAAGCGGCGCAGCTCGCGGCCTTCGTCGGCGGTGTTGTGACCGTTGACGTAGGCATTGCCGCCGCGGCCGACCTGCACGGTGGCCTTGGCCGCCTTGCGCTGGCCGATCACCGGCTGCAGGGTCAGCGCCGACGGGGTGCCTTCCTCCAGCTTCAGCTCGGCGCGCAGCGCCTCGACCTTGTCCTGCGCCAGTTCCATCGAGTGCCCGCGCAGCAGTTCGCGCGGCAGCGCGATCTTGCCGTAGCGGGTGCGCTTGAGCCGGCTGACCTGGCAGCCCTGCGATTCCCACAGGCGCCGCACCTCGCGGTTGCGGCCTTCCTTGACCACCACCCGGAACCAGTCGTGCGAGTCGGTGCCGCCGATGCGTTCGATCTCGTCGAACTTGGCGCCGCCGTCCTCCAGCAGCACGCCGCGCGAGAGCCGCTCGATCATGCTGTCGGGCACGGTCTCTTCGCCTTCCGGGGCGCGCACGCGCACCACGTACTCGCGTTCGATCTCGTAGGAGGGGTGCATCATCGCGTTGGCCAGCTCGCCGTCGGTGGTGAGCAGCAGCAGGCCGGTGGTGTTGATGTCCAGGCGGCCGATCGCGATCCAGCGCGCGCCCTTCAGCGCCGGCAGCGCCTCGAAGATGGTCGGGCGGCCTTCGGGATCTTCGCGCGTGGTCACTTCGCCTTCGGGCTTGTTGTAGATCAGCACGCGCGAGGGCTCGGTCAGCGCGCTGGCGACGAAGCTGCGGCCGTCCAGCTCGATCTTGTCGCCGCTGCGGATCGACATGCCGGTCTGCGCGACCTCGCCGTTGACCTTGACCAGGCCGTCGGCGATGCGCTGTTCCAGCGCCCGGCGCGAGCCCAGCCCGGCCTGGGCCAGGACCTTGTGCAGGCGTTCTTCCAGTTTCGGCTGCTCGGCGGCAGCGGCGTCGCGCTTGAGCGAGAGCTTGTTCAACGACAGCTTGCGGGAGGTGTCACTCATTTACTTGGCTCCGGCCGGCGCGTTGCGCGTCGGCCTGTGGTTCGGAATCGGCATCGTCAACAGCCACGGTCGTCGTCGCGACGGCGTTGTCTTCGGCTTCGTTCGCATCCGCCGCGCGCTCTCCCGGCGCGGCTTCGGGTTCGCCCGTCGGGGCGGTCGTGGAATCCGTGGCCGTCGGCGCGTGGGCGTCGTCGGTCGCGGGGGTGTGCGGTGTTGCGGTGTCGCTGGTGTCGGTGTCTGTGGCCACGGCCGCGTCCGCCTGCGCCGTCGCGGCAGGCTCGGCGGGTTCGCCGGCGGCTGCGGCCTGCGCCGTGGTGTCGCCCTGGTCGCCCTGATCGGCGGCCTCGCCCGGCGCGGCATCGGCCTGGGCCATGTCGCCGACCGGCAGCGCGTCGCGGTCCAGCGGCAGCTGCGGTTCCAGTTCGCCGATGTCCCTGAGTTCGGACAGCGGCGGCAGTTCGTCCAGGCGCTTGAGCCCGAAATAGTCCAGGAAGGTCTTGGTGGTGCCGAACAGCGCCGGCTTGCCCGGCACGTCGCGGTGCCCGACCACGCGGATCCACTCGCGCTCTTCCAGCGCCTGGATGATGTTGCTGCTGACCGCCACGCCGCGCACCTGCTCGATCTCGCCGCGGGTGATCGGCTGCCGGTAGGCGATCAGCGCCAGGGTCTCCAGCGTGGCACGGGTGTAGCGGGTCTTGCGCTCGGTCCACAGCCGCGCCACCCAGGCGTGCACGTCGCTGCGCACCTGATAACGGAACCCGGAGGCCACTTCCACCAGTTCCACGCCGCGGCCCTCGCAGGCCTCGCGCAGCAGTTCCAGCGCGCGCTCGATGCTGCCCGGCGGCGCGGGTTCCTCCTCCGGGAACAGGCCGTGCAACTGCGCCAGCGGCAACGGCTGGTTGGCGGCGAGCAGGGCGGCCTCGACGATGCGGTTGATCAGCGCTTGATCCATGCGGGGGCGGGTTCTCGGTGGACTCAGGTGGTGGCGTCGGCGGCGTCGCTGTCGTCGAACTCGCTGTTGAACTGCAGCGGCGCATTGGTGTTGCCCAGCGCCAGCGATTTGACGTAGATCGGTGGCATCGGCGGCCGCTCGGTGGCCTCGGCGGGAACGTGCGCCAGCGGCTCCTGGACGATGTCCAGCAACTGCTCCTTGGCCAGTTCCAGCAGCGCCAGGAAGGTGACCAGCACGCCGAGCTTGCCTTCCTCGGCACTGAACAGCGATTCGAAACGGTGGAACTTGCCGTCGTCCAGACGGCCCAGCACGTCGCCCATGCGCTGGCGCACGCTCAGCGCCTCGCGCTTGATCGCGTGGCCGCTGAACAGTTCGGCGCGCTTGAGCACGTCGTACAGCGCCAGCAGCATTTCCTTCAGCTCCACCGGCGGCGGCAGCTTGACCGCGGCACGGTCCGGCACGTGGGCGTGCACCGGGGTGGTGTCGCGGTCCTGCCGCGGCAGCGCGTCGATGTCCTCGGCCGCCTGCTTGAAGCGTTCGTACTCCTGCAAGCGGCGGACCAGTTCGGCGCGCGGGTCCACTTCCTCGCCGTCCTCGGCCGGCGGCCGCGGCAGCAGCATCCGCGACTTGATCTCGGCCAGGATCGCGGCCATCACCAGGTATTCGGCCGCCAGTTCGAAGCGCAGCTCCTGCATCACGTTGATGTAGTCCACGTACTGCCGGGTGATCTCGGCGACGGGGATGTCCAGGATGTCCAGGTTCTGCCGGCGGATCAGGTACAGCAGCAGGTCCAGTGGGCCTTCGAACGCGTCCAGGATCACTTCCAGCGCATCCGGCGGGATGTACAGATCCTGCGGGATCTGCAGCACCGGCTGCCCATGCACGACCGCCAGCGGCATTTCCTGCTGCTGTGGCGGGGTCGTCTGGGTTGGCGGGTTCGCGTCGAGCGCGAGTTCGGAAGTCATCGGTTGGACATCGGTGTTGCGGTGGCGAAGGGCCGGGCAGGCGCGACCCGGCGCGGCTCCTTGCCGACAGTGCTGCGGTTCAAGGGCGCGTCGTCCCCGCAACGCGCTCGGTACTTCAACAAGACACACGACGCACGCCACGCGTGTCGCGGCGGCGGGACCTACGGAGGAGGACGTCTGCGCGGGCGGTGTCAGGCAGCGAATCGGTCGTCGGAAGGGGCTTGGGGTCGCCGATCACCGACGGGCCGCTGCATCCGGCCGCGTGCAATGGGACCAAGGGTAATGCGCCGGCGGGGTCGGTGTCCAGCGCCGCCGCGCCGGGCCAGGTCCTACAATGCCATGTCCATAGAGAAGGTATGAGGGCGGAGACGCGATGTGGTACGTGATCGAGGGGTACGACGTGGCCGATGCGCTGCCGCGGCGGGCGGCGGCGCGGCCGGCGCACCTGCAGCGGCTGACCCAGTTGCAGGAGGCCGGGCGGCTGTTGCTGGCCGGGCCGTGCCCGGCGATCGACGCCGAGGATCCGGGTCCAGCCGGCTTCAGCGGCAGCCTGGTGGTGGCCGCGTTCGACTCGCTGGCCGAGGCGCGGGCCTGGGCCGAGGCCGACCCGTATGTCGACGCCGGCGTCTATGCGCGGGTCGAGGTGCGGCCGTTCCGCAAGGTGCTGCCATGAGCCAGGTCGGCGCCGAGCGGGTGGCGCGGATCCGCGCCGCGCTGGAGGCGGCGTTCGCGCCACAGGCGCTGGAGGTGGAGGACGACAGCCACCGTCATGCCGGCCACGCCGGCGCGCGCGATGGCCGCGGACATTTCAATGTCCGCGTGGTCAGTGCGGCCTTTGCCGGCATGGCGCCGCTGGCCCGACACCGCGCCGTCTACGCGGCGCTGGGCGAGATGATGCAGACCGATATTCATGCGCTGTCGATCCGCGCCGAGGTGCCGGGCACGGGCGGCTGACACCCGCCGGCGACGGCTGCCGCCGGTCCAAACAGGGGTGTGCACCCCGGGAAAAAGCGGAATCTGCACCTGGATTATGCTGCATTGCGGCACGATTCCGACCGGTTTCTCATTATTCAAGTGACTGAAAAATAAGGCGTTTATTGTAAAAATAACAAAGGGCTTCTGCCTCGCGCTGAAAACGATTACAGTCCGCGCCAGTTTCTCAAGGTCTCTGCCGCGGAGGGCGGCACGATGGCGAAGAGCGCGGTTACCATCAAAGACGTCGCACGCGAGGCCCGGGTTTCCGTGGCCACCGTGTCGCGTGCGCTCAACGGCCACGAGAACGTGGCCGCGCCGGTGCGGACCCTGGTCCTGGAAGTGGCCGAGCGCCTGCGCTACAGCCCGCATGCGGCCGCGCGCAGCCTCAGCAGCCGCCGCACCCAGACCCTGGGCGTGGTGCTGCCCGACCTGTACGGCGAATTCTTCTCCGAACTGATCCGCGGCATCGACGGCGCCGCCCGCGCGCGTCGCCAGCACCTGCTGGTGTCCAGCTACCACGGCGACCCGGAAGAGCAGGGGCGGGCGCTGCGGGCGATGCGCGGCCGCGTCGACGGCCTGCTGGTGCTGTCGCCGTATGCCGAGCGCCCGGGCTTTCTCACCGACAACCTGCCGCAGGCGTTGCCGACGGTGTTGATCAACACCCACCTGCCGGGCACCGAATATCCTGTGCTGAGCATCGACGACCACGCCGGCGCGGTGGCGATGACCGAGCACCTATTGGCGATGGGGCATCGCCGCATCGCCTTCATCGGCGGTCCGGAACTGAACTTCGACGCGCGCGAACGCCTGCGCGGCTTCCGCGACGCCGTGGCACGCCATTCCGGCGAAGCGCATGGCCAGGAGTTCCCGGGCGACTTCGACGAAGCCTCCGGCTATCGCGCCGGACAGGCGATGCTGCAGGCCGGCACGCTGCCCGATGCGGTGTTCGCCGCCAACGACATGACCGCGCTCGGCTGCCTCTACGCCTTCACCCAGAGCGGCGTGCGCGTGCCCAACGACATCGCGTTGGCCGGCTTCGACGACATTCCGCTGGCGCGTTTCGTTCACCCATCCCTCACCACCATGCGCGTCAGCATCGCCGGGCTTGGTGAGCAGGCGATGCACCGCCTCCTGCAATTGATCGATCGGCCCGACGCGGACGACCGGCAGCGGCAGACCCTGGTTCCTACGTTGGTCGTGCGCGATTCCAGCACGGCCCGTTCCTGATGCGACGCACTTTTCTGCGCCGCATCGCTTGTTCCACTTCGTTCCATCGAAGCACCACGCACCACCCATAACGAGCATCACGTCTTCCTGGAGGGAAAACCCCACATGCAACACACCCCGCACTCCGCCCGGCCCACGCGCAAGCTGTTGAGCTGCGCCCTCGCCAGTTGTCTGCTGCTGGGCGCCGCGCCGGCATTCGCGCAAAGCACCGGTGCCACCATCCGCGGCCAGGTCAAGGTCGATTCGGCGCCGGCCGCGTCCGCGCAGGTCACCGCCACCAACCTGGCCACCGGTCTGAGCCGCAGCGTGCAGACCAGCAACGGCACCTATTCGGTCGGCGGCCTGCCGCCGGGTTCCTACCGCATCGACGTCACCGCCGACGGCAAGACCACCTCGCAGAACGTCACCGTGCAGGTCGGCCAGACCGCCACCCTGGATCTGGGCGTGGGCGGCGAAGCGGCCACCGCCAACGGGCAGGGCGCGACCACGCTCGACGCGGTGCAGGTGCAGGCGCCGCCGGTGCTGGTGGAAACCCGTACCTCGGAGAACGCCACCTACATTTCCAACGTGCAGATCGAGAAGCTGCCGCAGGCCACGCGCAACTTCCTGGAGCTGGCCGACAGCGTGCCGAGCGTGCAGTTCCAGCGCGACGCCAAGGGCAACACCACGGTGCGCTCCGGCGCGACCTCGGCCAACGGCACCAACGTCTACATCGACGGCATCAGCCAGAAGAACTACGTGCTGACCGGCGGCGTCAGCGGCCAGGATTCCAGCCGCGGCAACCCGTTCCCGCAGTCGGCGATCGGCGAGTACAAGGTCATCACCTCCAACTACAAGGCCGAGTTCGACCAGGTCAGCAGTGCGGCGATCGTCGCCTCGACCAAGTCCGGCACCAACGATTTCCACGGCAGCTTCTTCTGGGATACGACCAACGACGACTGGCGTGCCGAAAGCCCGCTGGAGCGCAAGGCCGGCCAGCGCGACGACTTCTCCGAGACCCAGTACGGCGCCACCTTCAGCGGCCCGATCCTCAAGGACCGCGCGCACTTCTTCGTGGCCTACGAGGCCAAGGAATACACCACGCCGAACACGGTGATCCCGGGCGGCATCTACGCCGACCGCGTCGACCAGCTGCCGGCGCAGCTGCAGCCGCTGGTCGCCACCTACAGCACGCCGTTCAAGGAAGACCTGTACTTCGGCAAGATCGACTGGACCCTGGGCGACAACAACCTGTTCGAGCTGACCGGCAAGTACCGCAAGGAAGACGAGCTGTCGGACATCGGCAACACCACCACCTACCAGCACGGCAGCAGCAACGGGCAGAAGGAAAAGCGCGCCAACCTGCGCTGGCAGTACAGCGGCGAGGCCTTCCTCAACGATCTGAACCTGAGCTACGAGAGCGCATTCTGGACCCAGACCCCGCTCACCGACGGCAGCGGCTACGTGCTGTCCTATGTGCCGCAGGCCGGCAACGAGACCACCATCCTCAGCGCCGGCGCCGGCAGCAGCTTCCAGAACAAGGGCCAGAAGGGCTGGACCCTGCAGGACGACCTGACCCTCAACAGCCTCGACTGGCACGGCAGCCACACCATCAAGATGGGTCTGAAGTACAAGGACATCCAGCTCGATTCGACCCAGATCAATCCGGCCAATCCGCAGTACTACTACAACATCCTCAGCGATGTCGGCACCCCGTACCGGGTGCGCTTCGGCGACACCGGCGACGGCGGTTCGGTGCAGTCGCAGAACAAGCAGTACGGCATCTACCTGCAGGACGACTGGGAGGTCAACGAGCACCTGACCCTGAACCTGGGCGTGCGCTACGACTACGAGAAGACCCCGTCGTTCCTCGACTTCGTCACCCCGGCCGACGTCGCCAGCGCGCTGCTGAACTGGCGCAACCTGGACAACGCCAACTACGACATCGCCAACTACATCAGCACCGGCAACAACCGCAAGGCGTTCAAGGATGCCTGGCAGCCGCGCCTGGGCTTCTCCTACGACCTGTTCGGCGACCAGGCGCACGTGATCTACGGCGGTGCCGGCCGTGCGTACGACCGCAACCTGTTCGACTACCTGGCGCTGGAGCAGCTCAACAACAACTTCCGCTCCTACAGCTACTACTTCAGCAGCGCTAACACGCCGTGCCTGGGCCAGCCGTGCGTGGCATGGGACCCGAGCTATGCGACCCAGGCCGGCCTGAACGGGCTGGCGGCCTCCACCACCGCCGGCGCCGGCGGCGGCCGCGAGGTGTACCTGATCGACAACAACATCAAGGTGCCGTACTCCGACCAGTTCAGCCTGGGCATGCGCAACATGCTGCATTTCTGGGGCAACGACTGGTACACGGACGTGACCCTGAGCCGCATCGTCAGCGAGGACGGCTTCGTGTTCCTGCGTGGCAACCGCCGTGCCGACGGCTCGTTCTTCCTGCCCGGCACCACCTCCGGCGTGCCCACCGATTCGCCCAACGGCTACAGCGCGATCGTGCTCGGCACCAACGGCCTGAAGACGCGCAACAACCAGCTGGCGCTGAAGCTGGACAAGCCCTACGACAAGGAGTCCGGCTGGGGCCTGACCGTGGCCTACACCTTCTCCGACGCGAAGGAAAACCGCCAGTACGGCGAGCACTATGCGCTGGACCAGCCGTCGATGGCCGGCTACGGCTGGCGTGAGGCCGGCGGCATCCCGAAGAACCGCCTGGTGGTCACCGGCATCTACGATCTGCCGTACGACGTCACCCTGTCGGCCAAGCTGTCGTTGGCCAGCCAGACCCCGCGCTACGGCACCAACTGCCTGGCGGGCAACGACCAGTGCTATATCATTCAATACAAGCCGGACGCCACGCTGGGCTACAAGGAATTCAGCCTGGCGGCGAACAAGGAATGGGATACCGGGTCGGGCATCAAGTTCAACGTGCGCGCCGATGTCATCAATCTGTTCAACTGGACCAACTACGCGGACTACAACACCGCAACCGGAACGTACGCCGATCTGAATACGGCGTTCGGTACGCCGAACGGCGTGCTCGCCTCGCCGATGCGGACGTTCAAGCTGTCGTTCGGCTTGAACTGGTAAGCAAGGTCGCCGCGGCTCCCGTGCACCGGGGGCCGCGGCGATGCGGAAGTGGGGTATTTTTTGCGTGCATGTAAACGATTTCACGGGGGGCACGATGAAGAAGCAGCGCAGGTTCATCAGGTTTTCGTTGATGGTGATGGCAGCAGGGGTGCTGCTGACGGCGTGTAAGAAGGTCGAGGAGCCGAAGGCGGTGGAGAAGAAGCCGGTGCAGGTGATCCTGGTCGAGGCGGAACTGCCGCCCAAACCGCTGAAGCCCGAGCTGCCGCAGCTGTTCAGCGACATCGAGCGGCGCACTTTCCAGTTCTTCTGGGACACCACCAACGACACCAATGGCCTGACCCCCGACCGCTTCCCGTCGCGTCCGTTCGCCAGCATCGCGTCGGTGGGGTTCTCGCTGACGGCGTATCCCATCGGCATCGAGAACGGCTGGATCAGCCGGACCCAGGCGGTGGATCGCACCCTGACCACGCTGAAGTTCTTCCGCGATGCGCCGGTCGGCCCGCAGCGCACCGGCAAGGCCGGCTACAAGGGCTTCTATTACCACTTCCTGGACATGCAGAACGGCCACCGTTACGACAGCTGGGTGGAGCTGTCGAGCGTGGATACCGCGCTGCTGATGATGGGCGTGCTGTTCGCGCAGTCGTACTACGACGGCGACGACCCGCGCGAGAAGGAGATCCGCGAGATCGCCGACACGCTGTACCGGCGCGTGGACTGGACCTGGCTGCAGCAGCGCGATCCGCTGATCTCGATGGGCTGGTTCCCTGAAAGCGGCTTCATCAGCCACGACTGGATGGGCTACAACGAAGCGATGATGCTGTACGTGCTGGCCTTGGGATCGCCCACCCATGCGGTGAGCCCGGATGCGTGGACGGTGTGGACCCGCACCTACAACAACGACTGGGGCGTGTACTACGGCCAGGAATACCTGTCGTTCGGGCCGATGTTCGCGCACCAGTACAGCCACGTCTGGATCGACTTCCGCGACATCCAGGACCAGTACATGCGCGAGCGCGGCATCGACTACTTCCTCAACAGCCGCCGCGCGGTGCTGGCGCAGCGCGAGTACGCCATCGCCAATCCGATGAAGTGGAAGGACTACGGCGAGAACGTGTGGGGCCTGACCGCCAGCGACGGGCCGCAGAACACCGAGCAGGAGTATCGCGGCGAACAACGCCAGTTCCGCCACTATTCCTCGCGCGGCGCCGGCCTGCGCGAGAACTTCGACGACGGCACCATCGCGCCGACCGCGGCGGTGGCCTCGCTGGTGTTCGCGCCGGAAGTGGTGATTCCGGCCACCGAGGAGATGCACAAGCGCTACGGCGACTTCATCTACTCCAGCTACGGCTTCCTGGATTCGTTCAACCCCAGCTTCAACTACGATATCCCGCTCAAGACCGGGCGCGTCGTGCCCGGACGCGGCTGGGTCTCCAGCGACTACATCGGCATCGACCAGGGCCCGATCCTGACCATGATCGCCAACTACCGCAACGAGTTCGTCTGGAACGTGATGAAGAAGAACAAGTACATCCGCACTGGACTGGAGCGCGCCGGCTTCAGCGGCGGCTGGCTGACTCCGGAGGGCGAGGCGCAGCCGGTGCCGAAGAAGGACGAGCAGGCCGCCGCGGCGCGGGCGATCGGCATCGCCGAATCGCGCGCCGCCGCTGCGCAGGCGCAACAGAACCCCGACCAGCGCCAGCCGCAGAAGCCCGAATGAGCGCAGCACGCATGATCGGTCGTTGGGTGTCGCTGGGCTTGCTGATGGTGGCCGTGTGCGGGTGCGCGCGTGAGCCGCAGGGCGAGGTGGTGCGGTTCTGGGCGATGGGCCGCGAGGCCGAGGTGGTGGCCGAGCTGATCCCGGAGTTCGAGAAGGAGAATCCCGGCATCCACGTGGACATCCAGAACATCCCGTGGACCGCCGCGCACGAGAAGCTGCTGACCGCCTTCGCCGCCGACGGCCTGCCGGACGTGTGTCAGTTGGGCAACACCTGGATCCCGGAATTCGCCGAACTGGGCACGCTGCAGCCGCTGCAGCCCTATGTCGAGCGCTCCAAGGTGGTCGACCCGAAGGACTACTTCCCCGGCATCTGGGACACCAGCGTCATCGATGGCCAGCTCTACGGCATCCCCTGGTACGTGGACACGCGCCTGCTGTTCTATCGCAAGGACATGCTGCGCGACGCCGGGGTGACCAAGCTGCCGCAGACCTGGGCCGAGTGGGAGCAGGCGATGGCGGCGGTGAAGAAGCATGTCGGGCCGAAGCGCTATGCCATCCTGATGCCGCTCAACGAGTTCGAGCAGCAACTGTCGCTGGGCCTGCAGCTACCCGATCCGCTGCTGCGCGACCACAACAACTACGGCAACTTCGAAAGCCCCGGCTTCCGCAAGGCGCTGGCGTTCTACGCCAACATGTTCGACCAGGGCTGGGCGCCGAAGATGTCGGAGACGCAGATCTCCAACGTCTGGGACGAATTCTTCAACGGGTTCTACGCGTTCTACATCTCCGGCCCGTGGAACATCCGCGAGTTCCGCAAGGTGCAGCCGGCTGCGCTCAAGGACCAGTGGGGCACCATGCCGCTGCCGGGCCCGGACGGCCCCGGCGCCGGCATCGCCGGCGGCACCAGCCTGGTGATCTTCCGCAAGTCCGAGCACAAGGACGCGGCGTGGAAGCTGATCGAGTTCCTGTCGCGGCCGCAGATCCAGGCGCGCTTCCACGCGCTGATCGGCGACATGCCGCCGCGGCGCAGCACCTGGGCGTATCCGTCGCTGGCCGACGATCCGCTGGCGCACGCGTTCCGCGATCAGCTGGAGCGGGTCAAGCCGGCACCGAAGGTCCTGGAGTGGGAGCGCATCGTGCAGGAGATGCGGCTGGCCACCGAGCGGGTGGTGCGCGGCGGCGAACCGCAGGAGAAGGCAATGCGGGAACTGGACAAGCGGGTCGACGAGATCCTGGAGAAACGCCGCTGGATCCACCAGCAGCATCGCGAAGGCACGGCGGCGCCGGCCGCGGGAGCGGCGCCATGAAGCGCGGTTCCCTGATCGGCTGGCTGTTCGCCGGCCCGGCGCTGATCGTGATCGGCGTGTTCTTCGGCCTGCCGGTGCTGTCGGCGCTGGCGCTGAGCGTCACCGACTTCGACCTGTATTCGCTGGCCGACCGCCACAACCTGCGCTTCGTCGGCTTCGGCAACTACATCGAGTTGCTGCAGACGCCGATGTTCTGGAAGTCGCTGTGGAACACCACGTACTTCGTGATCGTCGGCGTGCCGCTGTCCATCGGCGCCTCGCTGGGCGCGGCGCTGCTGCTGAACGCGCCGGTGGCGCGCTTCAAGGCATTGTTCCGCACCGCGCTGTTCGCGCCTGTGGTGACCACGCTGGTGGCGGTGGCGGTGATCTGGCGCTACCTGTTCCACACCAGCTACGGCCTGGTCAACTACGGCCTGGCGCACCTGGGCATCGGCCCGATCGACTGGCTCGGCGACCCGCACTGGGCGATGCCGACCATCATGCTGTTCGCGGTGTGGAAGAACTTCGGCTACAACATGGTGATCTTCCTCGCCGGCCTGCAGGCCATCCCGCAGGACCTGTACGAGGCCGCGCGCATCGACGGCGCCTCGAAGTGGCGGCAGTTCCTGCACATCACCTTGCCGATGCTGGGGCCGGTGCTGCTGGTGGTCGGGGTGATTACCGTGTCCGGCTACTTCCAGCTGTTCGCCGAACCCTACGTGATGACCCGTGGTGATCCCCTGCAGAGCACGGTCAGCGTGCTGTATTACATGTTCGAGGAAGGCTTCAAGTGGTGGAACCTCGGCCGCGCGTCGGCGGTGGCGTTCCTGCTGTTCCTGATCATCCTGGGAGTGACAACGGTGATGCTGCGCTTCGGCCGCAAGAGGGACCTGGTATGAGCCGGGAGATCGGCGCCTCGCGCTGGAACACGCTGCTGGTCAACGGCGGGCTGCTGCTGCTCGCCGTGATCAGCCTGGCGCCGCTGTTGTGGATGGTGTCGGTGTCGTTCATGCCGGCCGGGCAAGCGAGTCGCTTCCCGCCGCCGATGCTGCCCACCGGCGCCACCCTGGCCAACTACGGAGAGCTGTTCTCGCGCACCGGCATGGCCCGCAACTTCGCCAACAGCCTGCTGGTGTCGTGCGCGATCACCTTCGGTTCGCTGCTGATCAACACCATGGCCGGCTATGCCTTCGCCAAGCTGCGCTTCGTCGGCAAGGAACGGATCTTCCAGATCCTGCTGGCGGCGCTGGTGATCCCGGCGCAGGTGGCGATGCTGCCGCTGTTCCTGCTGATGAAGCAGCTGCACCTGGTCAACAACTTCGGCGGGGTGGTCGTGCCGGCGCTGGCGACGGTGTTCGGCATCTTCCTGGTGCGCCAGTACGCGCGTTCGATCCCGGACGAGCTGCTGGAGGCCGCCCGTATCGACGGTGCTGGCGAGCTGCGGATCTTCTTCCAGATCGTGCTGCCGATGCTCAAGCCGGTGCTGGTGACGCTGACCATCTTCACCTTCATGGCGGCGTGGAACGACTTCATGTGGCCGCTGATCGTGCTGACCGACCAGGAGCACTACACCTTGCCGGTGGCGCTGGCGGCGCTGTCGCGCGAGCACATCATGGACGTAGAGATGATGATGGCCGGCGCGGTGGTCACGGTGGTCCCGGTGCTGGCGCTGTTCCTGGCGCTGCAGCGCTACTACATCCAGGGCCTGCTGCTCGGCAGCGTGAAGGGGTGAGGCGCAACGCTTGCGCGCCACTGGCGCGCGTTGCGCCGAACGCCCGGCCATGGATGGCTGGGCCTGACGTGTAGGAGCGGCTTCAGCCGCGACAACATGCAAGGCGATGCCGTGGGGCGCCGATGGGTGCGATGCCCGCTGGGATGCACAGACACATACAAGCAGACACGCAACGAAACGACAGCGACGGGGAAGGCGATGAGGGACGGGATGGCGATGACGTGCGCACGCGCGATGCTGGCGATGCTGGGGCTGGCGGCCACCCATGCCGTCGCCGCGCCGCCGACCTCCACGGTGACGCTGGACAGCTTCAACGATCTGGACAAGTGGCAGATCGTCGTTTCCAACCAGGTCACCGCCTCGACCCGGCTGGTGCAGGCGCCCAGCGGCGGCCGCGCCAAGGCGCTGTGCCTGGACTACGACTTCAACGGCGTGTCCGGCTATGCCGGGATCCGCCGCAGCGTGCCGATCGAGTACCCGGACAACTACCAGTTTTCGTTCCAGCTGCGCGGCGAGTCGCCGAGCAACGACCTCCAGTTCAAACTGGTCGACGCCAGCGGCGACAACGTGTGGTGGGTCAACCGGCCGCACTACGACTTCCCCACGCAGTGGAGCACGGTCACCTACAAGAAGCGGCAGATCGACAAGGCCTGGGGACCGAGCCCGGAGAAGGAGCTGACCCGCAGCGCACAGATCGAGTTCACCATCTACAACCAGGTCGGTGGCGCCGGCACGGTGTGCTTCGATCAGCTGACCCTGACCCCGTTGCCGCCGCAGGACACCTCGCCGCTGACGGTCAAGGTCAACACCGATACCGCGCCGGCGCTGGAGCAGCGCATCGCCGACGGCAAGCCCGACACCGTCTGGTACAGCGGCAACGCCAAGACCCAGACGGTGATGCTGGACCTGGGCAAGGTGCGCGAGTTCGGCGGCGCCAAGGTGCAGTGGGCGCCGGGCGTCTATGCCTCGCGCTACACCGTGCAGGGCTCGGCCGACGGGCGCAGCTGGCGCGAGTTGCGCAGCGTGACCGCCGGCAACGGCGGCACCGACTGGCTGGCGCTGCCGGAAACCGAGGCGCGCTACGTGCGCTTCGACCTGCAGGACGGCCCCAGCTTCCGTTACGGCATCGCCGACATCACGCTGCAGCCGCTGGCCTTCGCCGCGACCCAGAACGACTTCATCAAGTCGGTGGCGGCGCAATCGACCCGCGGCTGGTTCCCGCGCGGCTTCAGCGGCGAGCAGCCGTACTGGACCATCGTCGGCCTGGATGGCGGCCGCGAGCAGGGCCTGGTCGGCGAGGATGGCGCGATCGAGGTGGGCAAGGGCGGCTTCAGCATCGAGCCGTTCCTGCTGCTGGACGGCAAGCGCCTGAGCTGGGCCGACGTCAAGACGGCGCAGAGCCTGCAGGACGACTACCTGCCGATTCCCAGCGTGGACTGGACCCACGACAACGCCGCGCTGCGCGTGACCGCGTTCGTGCAGGGCGAGCCGGAACAGGCGCAACTGGTGGCGCGCTACCGGCTCAGCAACCCGAGCAAGCAGCCGCACGACTACACCCTGGCGCTGGCGGTGCGTCCGTTCCAGGTCAATCCGCCCAGCCAGTTCCTCAACACGGTCGGCGGGGTCAGCCCGATCCGCTCGCTGGCCTTCGCCGGCACGCAGGTGCAGGTCAACGGCCAGCCGCGGGTGTTCGCGGTGCAGAAGCCGGACGCCGCCTACGCCAGCGCGTTCGACGCCGGCATGGACGTCGAACGGCTGAGTACCGACGCCAGCGGCCTGCCGCAGCAGGCGCAGGATCCGGACGGCCTGGCCTCCGGCGCGTTGCTGTACCGCGGGCGGCTGGCCCCGGGCGAGGTGCGCGAGGTGGCGCTGGTGATCCCGCAGACCGGCAACGCCGGCGTGCCGGCAGGCTTCGACGCGGCGCGCGCGCAACAGCAGGTCGCCGCGCAGTGGCACGAGAAGCTGGACCGCGTGCAATTGCACGTGCCGGCGCAGGGCAAGGCGGTCACCGACACGCTGCGCACCGCGCTGGCGCACATGCTGATCTCGCGGATCGGGCCGCGCCTGCAGCCGGGCACGCGTTCGTACTCGCGCAGCTGGATCCGCGACGGCGCGATGATCTCCGAAGGCCTGCTGCGGCTGGGCCGCGCCGACGTGGTGCGCGAGTACGTGGAGTGGTATGCGCCGTACCAGTTCGCCAACGGCATGGTGCCGTGCTGCGTGGACGACCGCGGCAGCGATCCTGTGCCGGAGAACGACAGCCACGGCGAACTGATCTACAGCGTCGCCGACTACTACCGCTACAGCGGCGACCGTGCCTTCCTGGAACAGATGTGGCCGCACGTGCTCGGCGCGTACACCTACATGGAACAGCTGCGGCTGAGCGAGCGCACCGACGAGAACCGCGCGCGCAACGCGGCCTTCTACGGGATGATGCCGGTGTCGATCAGCCACGAGGGCTATTCGGCCAAGCCGATGCACTCGTACTGGGACAACTTCTGGGCGCTGCGCGGCTACAAGGACGCGGTGAGCATCGCCGCCGAACTCGGCCGCATCGACGATGCCGCGCACTTCGCCGCCTCGCGCGACCAGTTCCGCCAGGACCTGTATGCCTCGCTGGACGCGGCCACCCAGCAGCACCACATCGACTTCCTGCCGGGCTCGGCGGAACTGGGCGATTTCGATCCGACCTCGTCCACCATCGCGCTGGCCCCGGGCGGCGAGCAGGGCCGGCTGCCGCAGGCGCTGCTCGACAACACCTTCGAGCGTTACTGGAGCGAGTTCGTCGGCCGCCGCGACGGCACCCGCGAGTGGAAGGACTACACGCCGTACGAGTGGCGCAACGTGTCGGCGTTCGTGCGCCTGGGCTGGCGCGAGCGCGCGTGGGAGGCGACGCAGTTCTTCTTCAAGGACCGCACGCCGCAGCCATGGAACCAGTGGGCCGAAGTGGTGTCGCGCACGCCGCGCAAGCCGTTCTTCCTCGGCGACCTGCCGCATGCCTGGGTCGCCTCGGACTTCGTGCGCTCGGTGCTGGACATGTTCGCCTACGCCCGCGACGTCGACGACAGCCTGGTGCTGGCCGCCGGCATCCCCGCCGACTGGCTCGACGGCAAGGGCGTGGCGATCGAACAGTTGCGCACCCCGCAAGGGCCGTTGAGCTACCAGCTGCGGCGGCAGAAGAACCGCCTGCTGCTGAACATCCCCGAGGGCCTGCGCATGCCCAGCGGCGGCCTGGTGCTGCCGTGGCCGTACCCGGGCGAACCGGGCCGCACCCTGGTCAACGGCGAAGCGGCGCAGTGGGAGCACGGCGAACTTCGCATCCACGCGTTGCCGGCGGATGTGCAGATCGAGGTGCGGTGAGGCCGGGAATCGGGAGTGGGGAATCGGGAATCGCAACAGCAAAAGAAAAGCGCCGGCATGCCGGCGCTTTTTTTCTTTCTGGAGTATCGAGTTGTGAGAGCCGAGGTTCTGGCTTTAACGATTCCCGATTCCCCACTCCCGATTCCCGGCTAGGCGCTACCGCGCCGCCGCCACGATCGCCGCCGCCTTCGCCGAGCTCTCGCGCACCTTGTCCCAGGCGCCGTCGGCCAGCCAGTCCTTGGGCACCATCCACGAGCCGCCGATGCAGACCACGTTCGGCTGGGCCAGGTACTCGGCGGCGGTGCTCTCGCCGATGCCGCCGGTGGGGCACAGCTTGAGGTCGGCCAGGGGGCCGGCCAGGCCCTTGAGCATCGCCAGGCCGCCGACGGCGGAGGCGGGGAACAGCTTGCACACGCGGAAGCCGCGCTCCATCAGCGCCAGCAGCTCGCTCGGGGTGGCCGCGCCCGGCACCACCGGCAGCGGCGCCTGCGCCAGGGCGTCGGCCAGGGTCGGGGTGGTGCCCGGGGTGACGATGAAGTCGGCGCCGGCGTCGATCGACTGCTGCAGCTGGGTGGCGTTGAGCACGGTGCCGGCGCCGATCACGATGTCCGGCAGTTCGCGCTTGAGCATCGCCAGCGCCTCCATCGCCACCGGCGTGCGCAGGGTCAGTTCGATCGCCGGCAGGCCGCCTTCGAGCAGTGCGGCCGAGACGCGGCGCGCTTCTTCCAGGGTGTGGACGGTGACGACGGGCAGGATGCCGGCCGCGCGCAGCAGCTGTTCGGCCTTGGTCTGGTGTTCGGCGATGGTCATGGGCGTCTCGGTTGCGAAGGGGGGCGAGGCTCCGGCCGCGCACGGCCGGGGCGGGGTAGGGCGAACGGCGGCGCCGGTCAGGCGTCCTTGGCTTCGTGCGGCGCGGCGGCGGCCTCGGCATCGCGGCCCAGGTCGTACTCGGCGTCGTAGTTCCACAGGTCGCCGTCGGCGGCCGGCGGGCCGCAGGAGATCGACAGCGCACCCTGGTCGGCCGGGCCGACCATGCGGCGGTTGAGCCCGAACAGGTTGCGACCCAGGTCGTGCGCGGCCGGCGCGGTGTTCGGCGCCAGCGGGCGTGCGGCCCACTCGGCGGCGTCCACCAGCACTTCCAGGGTGCCGGCCTCGCCGTCCAGGCGCACGATGTCGCCTTCGCGCACCCGCGCCAGGGGGCCGCCGCGCGCCGCTTCCGGGGTCACGTGGATGGCCGCGGGGAACTTGCCGGAGGCGCCGGACAGGCGTCCGTCGGTGACCAGCGCCACGCGCCGGCCCTGGTTCTGCAGCAGGCCCAGCAGCGGCGCCAGCGAATGCAGTTCCGGCATGCCGTTGGCCTGCGGGCCCTGGTAGCGCAGCACCACCACGAAGTCGTGCGGCAGCGCGCCGGCGGCGTGCAGCTTGTTCAGCGCCTGCGGCGCGTCGATCACCACGGCCGGCGCTTCGATGGTGCGGAACTGCGGCTTCACCGCCGACAGCTTGATCAGCGAGCGGCCGAGGTTGCCGCGCAGCAGGCGCAGGCCGCCCTGCGCCTCGAACGGGTTGGACGCCGGGCGTACCACGGCCTCGTCGGCGCTCTTGGCCGGGCTCGGCACGTAGGCCAGCTTGCCGTCCTGCACGCAGGGCTCGTCGCCGTAGGCGCGCATGCCGCCCGGCACGATGGTGGCCAGGTCGTCGTGCATCAGCCCGGCGTCCATCAGCTCGCGGAACACGAAGCCGATGCCGCCGGCGGCGGCGAAGTGGTTCACGTCGGCCTCGCCGTTCGGGTACACCCGCGCCAGCAGCGGCACCAGCTGCGACAGCGCGTCCAGGTCGTCCCAGGTCAGCACGATGCCGGCCGCGCGCGCCACCGCCAGCCAGTGGATGGTGTGGTTGGTGGAGCCGCCGGTGGCCATCAGCGCGACCACGGCGTTGACGATGGCGCGCTCGTCGATCAGGCGGCCCAGCGGGCGGAAGTCGCTGCCCAGGGCGGTGATGCGCAGCGCGCGCTCGGTCGCCTGCTGGGTCAGCGCCTCGCGCAGCGGGGTGCCGGGGTTGACGAACGAGGCGCCGGGCAACTGCACGCCCATCGCTTCCAGCAGCACCTGGTTGGAGTTGGCGGTGCCGTAGAACGTGCAGGTGCCGGGGGCGTGGTAGGACGCCGACTCGGCGGCCAGCAGTTCCTCGCGGGTAGCCTGGCCGGCGGCGTAGCGCTCGCGCACCTCGGCCTTCTGCTTGTTGGGGATGCCCGGGGTCATCGGCCCGGCCGGCACGAACACCGCCGGCAGGTGGCCGAAGGCGAGCGCGCCGATCAGCAGGCCCGGCACGATCTTGTCGCACACGCCCAGGTACAGGCTGGTGTCGAACATGTCGTGGCTGAGGCCGATCGCGGTGGCCTGGGCGATCACGTCGCGCGAGAACAGCGACAGTTCCATGCCCGGCCGGCCCTGGGTCACGCCGTCGCACATCGCCGGCACGCCGCCGGCCACCTGCGCGGTGGCGCCGAGCGCGCGCGCGGTGCTGCGGATGATCTCCGGGTAGTGCTCGAACGGCTGGTGCGCCGAGAGCATGTCGTTGTACGCGGTGATGATGCCGAGGTTGGGGGTGATCCCGCCTTCCAGCCGGCTCTTGTCGGTGGGGCCGCAGGCGGCGAAGCCGTGGGCGAGGTTGCCGCAGCTCAGGCGGCTGCGGAACGGACCGTCGCGCAGCGCGGCGTCGATGCCGGCCAGGTAGGCGCGCCGCGACGGCGCACTGCGCTGGCGGATGCGTTCGGTGATCGCGTGGAGGGTCGGATGCAGGCTCATTGGCGGACGTGGCTATGAAGGGGGGAATCGGGAAACGGGAATCGGGAATCGAAAGAGCGGGAAGCGGAAGAGCGGGAAGCGGAAGAGCGGGAATCGGTAAGGGGAATCGGAAGAGCGGAAAAGCGTCAGCGCGCAGCCGTTGCGAATCCCTAATCCCCAATCCCCAATCCCGGCCTCACTCGCACCAATGCACGCGCAGGCGCGCACCCGGCGTATCGAAGGCGACGCGGATCGGGTACTCGTGCGGGTCGGTGCCGGCCAGCGCGCGCTCCAGCACCTCCAGCTTCTGCTTGCCGCGCAACAGCAGCATGCGTTGGCCGATCGGCGCCAGGCCGGCCGGGGTCAGGGTGATGCGCAGCGGCCAGGTGTTGGCGCCGGGGCAGCCGGTGGCGTCGAGCGTGGCGTAGGGCAGCGGGTTGGCCAGGGCCTTGTTCAGGTCGGTGGCGCCCGGGAACAGCGAGGCGGTGTGGCCGTCGCCGCCCATGCCCAGCACCGCCATGCACGGGGCCGGGGCGTGCTGCGCGTGCAGATTGGCCGCGTGCACGCAGTCCTGCAGCGGCTTGCCGACCCGCACCAGCGGTTCGAAGCGCGCCTCTTCGGCGCGGTCGAGCAGACTGTGCCGGACCAGGTAGGCGTTGCTGTCGCTGTCCTGCGGCGACAGCCAGCGCTCGTCGACCAGGCCGACTTCCAGCTTCGACCAGTCCAGCGGCAACTCGGCCAGCGCCTGGTACACAGGCGCCGGGGTGGTGCCGCCGGACAGCAGCAGGCGCGCGCCGCCGCGGCGCTGGATCTCCTCGCGCAGCGCAGTGCCGATCTCGGCCGCCGCCGCGTCGATCCATTCGTCCGGATCGTCGTAGCGGATCAGCGTGATGCGGTCGGACAGCGTGGGGCTCATGCGATGGCTCCTGGGGATTGCCGCGCGGCGTCCACCGCGTAGGCGGCGGCGCCGAGCAGGCCGGGACGGGGGTGGATCACCGCCAGCGACGGCACCCGCGCCATGATCGACGAAAACCGGCCCTTGTGCTCGAAGCGCTGGCGGAACCCGGAATGCTGGATCGCGTCGAGCATCTTCGGCACCAGCCCGCCGGTCAGGAACACGCCGTCCCAGGCGCCCTGCATCAGCACCAGATCGCCGGCGATGGCGCCGAACACGGCGCAGAACACGTCCACCGTGCGCATCGCCCGGTAGTCGCCCTGCGCGGCGCGCGCGGTGATGTCCTCCGGCTGCAGCGGGCCCGGATCGTCGCCGGCGATCTCGCTGAGCGCGCGGTGGATGTTGACCAGGCCGGGGCCGCAGATCAGGCGCTCGTTGGAGACGCGGCCGAACTGCTGCGAGAGCAGTTCCAGGATGCGGATCTCCTCCGGCGTACCCGGCGGGAAGCTGACGTGGCCGCCCTCGGTCTCCAGCGGGAAGCAGCGCCCGCCGCGCATCAGCAGGCCGCCCACGCCCAGCCCGGTGCCGGGGCCGATCACCCCGTAGTTGCGCGGCACCTCGACCGGCGACGGCGTCCAACTGGCGCCGCCGACCTGGACCACGTCCTGCGGCCGCAGCAGGCTGATCGCCATCGCCTGCGCGGCGAAGTCGTTGATCAGGTGCAGTTCGTCGAAGCCGAGCATGGCGCGGGTGCGCGCCCGCGAGATCACCCACGGATGGTTGGTGATGCGCGCTTCGTCGCCATCGACGCGGCCGGCGACCGCGAAGGTGCCGCTGCGCGCGTCCACCCCGGTCTGTTCCAGGTAGTGGCGGGCGGCGTCGCCCAGCGACGGGAATTCCACCACCGCGTAGGTCTGGGTGCTGTCGTCGAGCAGCGGCACCGAAGCGTCGAGATCGGCGAGGGCGAAACGGGCATTGGTGCCGCCGATGTCGGCGACCAGCACCGGGCGCTGCGGCGCGCTCATTGCGCGACCTTCGGCGCGGCGCCGGACTGGTCGCAGGACACGTAAGCCTTCGCTTCCTCCGGCCCCCAGCTGCCGGCCGGGTAGGGCAGCAGCGGCAGGTGCGCCTGCGCCCAGGCGGCGCTGACGCTGTCGATCCAGGCCCAGGCGGCGCGGACTTCGTCGTCGCGCACGAAGAGCGCATGGTTTCCGTTGAGCGCGTCGAGCATCAGCCGCTCGTAGGCGATGCGCCGGTGCAGGCCGGTGGGCACCGACAGTTCCAGTTCCAGCGGCTGCAGTTCCAGCGCGCCCCATTCCGGGCCGGCCAGGCTGCTCATCAGTCCCAGTTCGATGTTCTCCTGCGGCTGCAGCTGGAAGGTCAGCCGGTTCGGCGCCACCTGCTGCGCGGCCGGGCGCTCGAACAGCCAGTGGGTGACCGGCTTGAGCGTGACCACCACGCGGGTGGAGCGCTCGGCCAGGCGCTTGCCGGTGCACAGCCGGAACGGCACCCCGGCCCAGCGCCAGTTGTCGATGTAGGCGGTGACCGCGGCGAAGGTCTCCACGTCGCTGCCTTCCGGCGGCTGGTAGGCCTGCGCCGGCTGGCCGTTGATGGTGCCGGCGGTGTAGCGCCCGCGCACGCTGTCGCGGGCGGCATGCTCGGCGCTCAGCGGACGCAGCGCGCGCAGCACCTTGACCTTCTCGTCGCGGATGCGGTCGGCTTCCAGCGACGCCGGCGGCTCCATCGCCACCAGGCACAGCAACTGCAGGATATGGCTCTGCACCATGTCGCGCAGCGCGCCGGAGCGCGCGTAGTAGGCGTCGCGGCCGTCCACGCCCTCGCTCTCGGCGACCAGGATGTCCACCGATTCGATGTAGTTGCGGTTCCACACCGCTTCCAGCAGGGTGTTGCCGAAGCGCAGCGCGATCAGGTTCTGCACCGCGGCCTTGCCCAGGTAGTGGTCCAGGCGGAACACGCGGTCCTCGTCGATCAGCGCGCCGATCGCCTGCACGATCTCGCGGGCGCTGTCCGAATCGTGGCCGATCGGCTTCTCCAGCATCAGCCGGTGCGGTGCGGCCAGGGCGCCGCCCAGGGCCAGGCCCTGGCAGGTGCTGATGTACAGCCCCGGCGGGATCGCCAGGTAGCTCACGCAGCGGCGCGCGGTCAGGTCGCGCACCGCGGCGGCCACCGATTCGGCATCGCGCAGGTCCACCGAGCGGTAGTCGATGCGCGCCAGCAGCGCCTGCACGATCGATTCGCCGATCTGCGGCATCGCCGCCTGCAGGCGCGGCTTGAGGATCTCGTGGAACTTGGCGGTGTCGTGCGGCGACAGCGCCAGTGCGCGGATGCGGAAGTCTTCCGGCAGGAAGCCGTCGTCGAGCATGCGCAGCAGCGAGGGGAACAGGTAGCGCTGGGCCAGATCGCCGGTGGCGCCGAACAACAGGAAGGTATCGTGCATCGACCGGGTTTCGGTTTCGGGTGACATGGTGTCGATCACCTGGGGGCTAGGAGTGACGTGGCGTGGGAAAGCGGACGGCGGCGACGGCCTGTATCCGGCCGGTTCGGGCGAGGGCGTGACGCGGGAGGGCCGCCAGGCGGGAACGCACGATCCAGGAGATGAATACGACTGCCAGACCTCTGAGCATACCTCTCCAATGCCTCATGCTGCAGGTCGGCTGTCATCCCGCAGGATGACGGGCGCGCGCCGGATCGGCGGCTGGCGGATCGCATTGCATGCCCTCCCAGGCTCGATGTTGCCCCGTGAAAACGGTTACATGGCAGAATACCGCATCGCGATCCATTGTTGCCTGCGCGCGGGCATGATGCGACCCGAATTCGTATGCACTGCCCTCGGGAGGGACCGGCGGCAGCCCGTTCCTCACTGCCGGAAACCGGATACATGGCGAAAGTACAACTGGACAACATCCGCAAGGTCTACGACAACGGCCAGGTCGCCGTGCACGGGGCCAGCTTCGAAGTGGCCGACGGCGAACTGATGGTGCTGGTCGGGCCCTCGGGCTGCGGCAAGTCCACGCTGCTGCGCATGATCGCCGGCCTGGAAGAGATCAGCGGCGGCGAGCTGCGCATCGGCGAGCGCGTGGTCAACGAGGTGGCGCCGAAGGACCGCGACATCGCCATGGTGTTCCAGAGCTATGCGCTGTATCCGCACATGACCGTGGCCGAGAACCTGGCGTTCGGGCTCAAGCTGCGCGGCGAGAGCAAGGAGGTCATCCGCCAGCGCGTGGCCGCCGCCGCCGACACCCTGGGCCTGACCCCGATGCTGGACAAGCTGCCGCGCGCCATGTCCGGCGGCCAGCGCCAGCGCGTGGCGCTGGGCCGCGCGCTGGTGCGCGAGCCGGCGGTGTTCCTGCTCGACGAGCCGCTGTCCAACCTGGACGCCAAGCTGCGCCACTCGGTGCGCACCGAGATCGCGCAACTGCACCGCAAGCTCGGCACCACCATGATCTACGTCACCCACGACCAGGTCGAGGCGATGACCCTGGGCCAGCGCATCGTCGTGCTCAAGGATGGGGTGATCCAGCAGATCGACACGCCGATGGCGCTGTACGACCGCCCGGCCAACCTGTTCGTGGCCGGTTTCCTCGGCAGCCCGGCGATGAACGTGCTGCGCGGGCGGCTGGTCGAGGAGGGCGGCCTGCAGCTGCAGTTGCAGGATGGCGGACGGGTGCCGCTGCCGGGTGCGCAGATCGCGCCGCAGTGGCTGGGCCGGGAGCTGGCGATCGGCGTGCGGCCGGAGCATCTGCAGCCCAGCGACGAGGGCCAGGGTGGCTTCGAGGCGACTATCGAGGTGATCGAGCCGGTCGGCAACGAGATCTTCGTCAATCTCAGCCACGGCGCGCAGCCGCTGGTGATGCGGGTGGCGCCGCGCGCGCTGCCGGGCCTGGGCGAGCGCCTGCGGGTGGCGGTGCGCGGTGATGCGCTGCACTTCTTCGATGGCGAGAGTGGGGGGCGCCTGGAGGCGCGGGAGTTGGGATTGGGGATTGGGGATTCGCAACAGCCGTAAGCAAATCTGGCGTAACGGCGCGCGTTCAGCGCGCCAGACCGTCGATCAGGGGCTGCCAGCGCGCTGGGTGGCCGTCGACGTCCAGCCCCGTCGGCGGTGTCTCGTCCAGCGGCAGCACCGCCAATGCCAGGCTGCCGGCGACGCTGACCAGGCTGCCGAATGGCTGGCCGTCGCGCAGCACCGGCGCGTCGATCGCGACCGTTTCGTCCACCTCCAGCAATTGCGCTGCGCGCTTGGCCTTGCCCAGGAAGTGGGTGCGGGCGACGATTTCCTGGCCGGGGTAGCAGCCTTTCTTGACGCTGAAGGCGTGCAGCCGGTCCAGGCCCAGTTGCTGCGGCGTCCATTGTTCGCGCTGGCTCGGCGCAAGCCGGGTCAGGCCCAGGCGCAGGTCGGCCGCGCGCCAGGCTGCCGCCAGCGCCGGATCGGCCGCCGGTGCATCCAACATCGGTGCCGGTACCAGGCGCAGCGTGCGCGGCAGGCCGTCGCTGCCCATGTCCAGCTCGATCACGCCGGCCTCATCGTGCGCCGACATCGCGCCCCGGGCCTGGTCCGGTAGGCTCATCCGACCGAAGGCATGCAGCGCGTCCTCGACAGTGAGGCGCAGCTTGCGCCGGAACACGAAGCGGCCCAGTGCCGTCGCCAGGTCCTCGGCGCCGCCGTCGGGCAGCAGCATCAGCAAGGCGTCGTCGGCCTGGCGCAGCAGCGCGAACACCGCGATCACCCGGCCCTTGGCGGTGAGCCAGGCGTTCCACTGCCACTGGCCCACGGCCAGCGCCTGCACGTCGTTGGCGAACTGCGCATGCGCGAAGGCCGCTGCATCCGGACCGCGCAATGCGACGTATTGCAGGTGTGGCAGGGCGGAAAAACCGCCGGATTCCAGATTCAGGTTGTCAGGCACGAGAGGGGAGGACTAAAATTGACGAGTTGTGAGACCCGCATGATAGGCCAACCAACCCCCACACCCGAGTCCGATCCCGAAACGCAGCGGCCCGCCGAGGACACCCCTCCGCAGACCGAGCCTGCGCCGCGGGAGATCGGCGGGCGCGGCGGCCTCGAGCCGACGCGCTACGGCGACTGGGAGAAAAACGGACGCTGCATCGATTTTTGAGCAGCTTTGAGCCAACGCGGCCTTAAGCACGCCGCCCAGCCGAGACAACGAGCCCAGCGAATGGCTACGCGCGAACGTCCTCTTTCCCCGCATCTGCAGGTCTATCGCTGGCAGATCCAGATGGTGACCTCGATCCTGAATCGAGCCACCGGCATCGTGCTGTCGATCGGTGCCCTGATCATCGCCGCCGGCCTGTTGGCGCTGATGCTCGGCCCCGCCTCCTGGAACTGCTTCCGCGACATCGCCGGCGCCTGGTACGGCCAGGTGTTCCTGTTCGGCTGGACCTGGTGCTTCGCCTTCCACCTGTTCGGCGGCCTGCGCCACATCCTGCAGGATTTCGGCCAGGGCTACGCGGTCCGCGCCTTCGTCACCATCGGCTGGCTGTCGGTCGTGCTCAGCTTCGTGCTGACCGCCGCCGTGTGGGCCTACGTGCTGCTGGGAGCCACCGCATGAGCCGCTATCGCACCCCGTTGAAGAACGTCCGCGGCCTGGGCGCGGCGAAGACCGGCACCGAGCACTTCGTGCTGCAGCGCCTGACCGCCACCGCGCTGGTTCCGCTGTCGATCTGGTTCCTGATCTTCGTGCTGAGCCTGCTCGGTTCGGACTACGTCGCCGCCACCGAGGCCGTGGCCAAGCCGTGGAACGCGATCCTGCTGGTCGGCTTCCTGATCGCCGCGTTCTGGCACGCCCAGCTCGGCATGCAGGTGGTGCTGGAAGACTACGTGCACACCTCGCTGCTGGCCCTGGCCGCGCAGACCATCGTGCGCTTCGTCGCCGTGCTCGGCGCCATCGTCAGCATCTTCGCCGTGGCGCGCATCGCGCTGGGCATCGCCTGATCCATCGGCGCCCCCTCTAGGAACCACATTTCGATGTCCGCTTACAAGATCACCGAACACAAGTACGACATGGTCGTGGTCGGCGCCGGCGGCGCCGGCCTGCGCGCGACCTTCGGCCTGGCCCAGAAGGGCCTGCAGACGGTCTGCCTGACCAAGGTCTTCCCGACCCGTTCGCACACCGTGGCCGCGCAGGGCGGCATCTCCGCCGCGCTCGGCAACATGGGCGAGGACGACTGGCGCTACCACTTCTACGACACCATCAAGGGCTCGGACTGGCTGGGCGACCAGGACGCCATCGAGTACATGTGCCGCGAGGCGATCCCCGCGATCATCGAGCTGGAGCACTACGGCGTACCGTTCAGCCGCACCGAGGACGGCAAGATCTACCAGCGTCCGTTCGGCGGCATGACCACCAAGTACGGCGAAGGCCCGTCCGCGCAGCGCACCTGCGCCGCCGCCGACCGTACCGGCCACGCCATGCTGCACACGCTGTACCAGCAGTCGCTGGCGCACAACGCGCGCTTCATGATCGAGTACTTCGCGCTCGACCTGATCTTCGACGAGGAAGGCGCCTGCCGCGGCGTGCTCGCCCTGGACATGGCCGAAGGCTCGCTGCACCTGTTCCGCGCCCATGGCGTGGTGCTGGCCACCGGCGGCTACGGCCGCGCCTACTTCAGCGCCACCTCGGCGCACACCTGCACCGGCGACGGCGGCGGCCTGGTGATGCGCGCCGGCCTGCCGATGCAGGACATGGAGTTCGTGCAGTTCCACCCGACCGGCATCTACGGCGCCGGCTGCCTGATCACCGAAGGCGTGCGCGGCGAAGGCGGCATCCTGCGCAACAGCAGCGGCGAGCGCTTCATGGAGCGCTACGCCCCGCACTACAAGGACCTGGCCTCGCGCGACGTGGTGTCGCGTTCGATGACCATCGAGATCCGCGAAGGCCGCGGCGTCGGCGAGCACAAGGACCACATCCTGCTCGACCTGACCCACCTCGGCCCGGGCGTGATCGACGACAAGCTGCCCGGCATCGCCGAGAGCGCGCGCATCTTCGCCGGCGTCGACGTGCACAAGCAGCCGATCCCGGTGATCCCGACCGTGCACTACAACATGGGCGGCATCCCGACCAACTACCACGGCGAAGTGGTGCGAAAGGACGGCGACAACCCCGATGCGGTGGTGCCGGGCCTGTACGCCATCGGCGAGGCCGCCTGCGTGTCGGTGCACGGCGCCAACCGCCTGGGCTCCAACTCGCTGCTCGACCTGGTGGTGTTCGGCCGCGCGGTGGCCAACCGCTGCGCCGAGACGATCAAGACCGGCGCCCCGCACAAGGGCCTGCCGGGCGATGCCTGCGACAAGGCGCTGGGGCTGCTGGACAAGCTGCGCAACGCCAACGGCAGCACCCCGACCTCGGTGATCCGCGACAAGATGCAGCGCACCATGCAGTCCGACGCGGCGGTGTTCCGCACCAGCAAGACGCTGAAGGAAGGCGTGGACAAGATGGCCGACATCTTCGCCAGCTTCGAGGACGTCAAGGTGTCCGACCGCTCGCTGGTGTGGAATTCCGACCTGATCGAGACCTACGAGCTGAACAACCTGCTGCTCAACGCGGTGGCGACGATCAACTCGGCCGAACAGCGCAAGGAAAGCCGCGGCGCGCACGCCCACGAGGATTTCCCCGACCGCGACGACGTCAACTGGCAGAAGCACACGCTGGTCACCGTCGACGACAAGGGCCAGTGCAGCTTCGACTACCGCCCGGTGCACATGTACACGCTCAGCAAGGACGTGGACGTGGTGCCGCCGAAGCCGCGCGTTTACTGACCAAAGCCGGGATTGGGGATTGGTGATTCGGGATTCGAACACTTCGCTTCCTGCTCTCAACGCCTCCCCAATCCCTAATCCCCAATCCCGGATTTAAAAGCCATGGCAGAGTTCACCCTCCCCAAGAATTCCAAGATCGGCAAGGGCAAGCACTTTCCCGCCAAGGGCGCGAAGAACGTGCGGACCTTCAAGGTCTACCGGTGGAATCCGGACGACGACAGCAACCCGCGGACCGACACCTACGAGGTGGACCTGGACGCGTGCGGCCCGATGGTTCTGGACGCGCTGATCAAGATCAAGAACGAGATCGACCCGACCCTGACCTTCCGCCGCTCGTGCCGCGAAGGCATCTGCGGGTCGTGCGCGATGAACATCGACGGCACCAATACGCTGGCCTGCACCAAGGCGATCAGCGACTGCGGCAAGAAGGAAGTGCCGATCTACCCGCTGCCGCACATGAGCGTGGTCAAGGATCTGGTGCCGGACCTGACCCACTTCTACGCGCAGTACGCCTCGATCAAGCCGTGGATCCGCACCCAGACCCCGCCGCCGCCGGACCGCGAGCGGCTGCAGTCGCCGGAGGACCGCAAGAAGCTCGACGGCCTGTACGAGTGCATCCTGTGCGCGTGCTGCTCGACCAGCTGCCCGAGCTACTGGTGGAACGGCGAGCGTTACCTGGGCCCGGCGATCCTGCTGCAGGCCTACCGCTGGATCATCGACTCGCGCGACGAGGACACCGGTGCGCGCCTGGACGATCTGGAAGATCCGTTCAAGCTGTACCGCTGCCACACCATCATGAACTGCGCGCGGACCTGCCCGAAGGGGCTGAACCCGGCGCTGGCGATCGCCGAGATCAAGAAGCTGATGATGGCGCGCCGCGCCTGATCGCAACGGCGCACGTTCCAAGCGGCGGGCCTGCCCGCCGACCGCGCGGCACCGGCTTTCGGGTTCGGTGCCGCGTTCGTTTTCGGCGGCTGCCGTGCGGCGCCGCCCCCAGGCAAGGGCGCATGCGATGGACGAGACCACCGAACTGAAGAAGCTGCGCTGGCGCTGCCGGCGCGGCATGCGCGAACTGGATCAGCTGTTCGGCCGTTACCTGGACCGGCGCTGGGAGGAAGCTTCCGAGGACGAGCGCGGGGTTTTCCTATACCTGCTCGATTGCGAGGACGATAAGTTGTGGCGCTGGTTCATGGGCTACGAGGCCTGTCCCGATGCACGCGCCGCCGATCTCATCGCTTCCATCCGCGCCATGCCGGCTTGACTGGCGCCCCTCGCGCTGGCTGCTGGCCGCGCTGACCCTGCTCGGCGCGCTGGCGCCGCTGTCGCTGCTCGGCTCCGACCTGCCGCCACACCTGGCCTGGCCGGCGGCCGCGCTGGCGCTGCTGTATGCGGGGTGGCTGCTGCGCCGTGAGGCCAGGCGGGCGCCGCGCACGCTGTTGGTTCCCGCCGGTGCCGGTACGCCCAGCATCGATGGCGTGGCGGTGTGCGCGCTGCAGGTCGACTGGCACGGACCGCTGGCGTTCGTGCGCTGGCGCGATGCGCAGGGGCGCACCCAGCGCCTGGCGTGGTGGCCGGACACGCTGCCACCGGCGGCACGACGTGAACTGCGTCTGGCCGCTGCCGCCCATGCCGCTTCGTCTGCGCCGCCGCAAATGGCACCATAGCGCTCCCTGGATGGTGGCTGCGCATGTTCAAACCCTTACCCGTGGCCATCGGCCTGCGCTATCTGCGCGCCAAGCGCCGCAACAATTTCATCTCCTTCATCTCCATGGCCTCGATCCTCGGCATCGCCCTGGGCGTGACCGTGCTGATCACCACACTGGCGGTGATGAGCGGCTTCCAGAAGGAGATCCGCGACCGCCTGCTGCAGATGGCCGCGCACGCCACGGTCAGCGCGCAGGGCGCGCCGATGGAGGACTGGCAGCACGCGGTGGACGTGGCCATGCGCGACAAGCGCGTCGCCGGCGCCGCGCCCTACGTCGAGGAAGAGGCCCTGCTCACCGGCCAGCGCAACCAGCCGGCGATCGTCCGCGGCATCCTGCCCAAGGAAGAGGCCAAGGTCTCGGTGCTGGCGCAGAAGATGAAGCAGGGCTCGGTCGACAGCCTGATCCCGGGTTCGTACAACATCCTGCTCGGCCAGGAACTGGCGCTGTGGCTGGGCGTGGGCGTCGGCGACAAGGTGGTGGTGATGCTCGGCGAGCCGCAGGCCAGCCCGATGGGCATGGTGCCGCGCTACAAGCGCTTCACCGTCAGCGGCATCTTTGAGGCCGGCTACAACGAGATCGACCGCGGCCTGGCGGTGACCAGCATGCCCGACCTGCAGCGGGTGCTGCGCATGGGCGACGGCGTCACCGGCGTGCGCCTGAAGCTGTACGACATGGACCAGGCCTGGAACGTGGCGCGCGACCTGGCGCTGAACCTGCATGGCCCGTACATGGTCAGCGACTGGACCCGCGAGAACGCCAACCTCTACCAGTCGCTGAAGATGGAAAAGACGGTGATGGGTATCCTGCTGTCGCTGATCATCGCGATGGGTGCGTTCAACCTGGTGTCCTCGCAGGTGATGCTGGTGACCGACAAGCAGGCCGACATCGCCATCCTGCGCACACTGGGACTGAGCCCGGGCGGGGTGATGCAGGTGTTCATGGTGCAGGGCACGCTGATCGGCGTGATCGGCACCGTCGCCGGCGTGATCGGCGGCATCGTGCTGACGCTCAACCTGGAGCGGATCCTGGCCGGCATCGAGGCGGTGTTCAACATCAAGCTGCTGCCCGAGGACGTCTACTACATCACCGGCCTGCCCACCGACATGCAGCCGCACGACGTCATGGTGATCACCATCGTCGCCTTGCTGATGAGCTTCCTGGCCACGCTGTACCCGGCCTGGCGCGCGGCGCGCACGCAGCCGGCGGAGGCGCTGCGCTATGAATGAGGGCCGGGAATCGGGAATGGGGAATCGGGAATCGGGAATGCAGAAGCGACAAGCGGACGCGGCGATCCGCGCCGAAGGCCTGGCCAAGACCTACGCCGAAGGCAAGATGCGCACGCCGGTGTTCGACGGGCTGGAGCTGAGCGTGGCGGCGGGCGAGACCGTGGCCATCGTCGGCGCCTCCGGTGCCGGCAAGAGCACCCTGCTGCACCTGCTCGGCGGCCTCGACGTGCCGACCTCCGGCGAGGTCTACGTGGCCGGCCAGCGCATGTCGGCGCTGACCGACGCGGCGCGCGGGCAGTTGCGCAACCGCTCGCTGGGCTTCGTCTACCAGTTCCATCACCTGCTGCCCGAGTTCACCGCGCTGGAGAACGTGATGATGCCGGTGCTGCTGGGCGGCGCGCCGATCCAGGACGCCGATGCGCGCGCGCGGGCGCTGCTGGAATCGGTGGGCCTGGGCCATCGTCTGGAACACAAGCCGGGCGAGCTGTCCGGCGGCGAGCGCCAGCGCGCCGCGGTGGCGCGTGCGCTGGTCAATCGCCCGGCCTGCGTGCTCGGCGACGAGCCGACCGGCAACCTCGACGACAAGACCGCGGCCAACGTGTTCGCGCTGATGCTCGAACTCAACCGCGCGCAGGGCACCAGCCTGGCCCTGGTCACCCACGACCGCAGCCTGGCGCGCAAGCTGGACCGGGTGCTGGAACTGCACCAGGGCAAGCTGCGCGAATTGGCGCCTGCAGACGTTTGAGCGAGCTTGATGGCGGACGCGATGTGCTGGCGTATCACGGTGTGGGGACGTAATCGCGGCCTGAAGGCGCGCCACTGAAGCCTGCTGCGTGCGGGGTCGGGCGTGACAGCCTCGCTTGCTGTGCAGCGCCCGCGGTCACGACAAAAGCAGTGTCCTGCTCACTGATGCAGTGCGCGTCGGGACTGAAGTCCCTCCCACAGTGCACATCGCCGCTTCGCCGCGCGTTGGAGCGACGTCACGCGCGACGAACGAGGCAGCGAGCCGCAGTGGCTTCAGTGCATCTGCCGACGCCGGAGATCCTCGGACAGGCGAAAGCACTTCTAGCGCAAGCGCGCCGTAGAAGCGGCTTCAGCCGCGACCAACGAAGCCGGGCAGGTCGCCGGCGTTGGTTGCTGTCGGCGCCGAAAAACTTCGTACAGCATGCCCAGCAAAACACGTCGCCGCGACAGTGGAGTGTATGTCCCTACCACGGCGACCGTCCTGGAGCGCACCGCGTGCCCCATAGGCGGCAACCTTCCGGATTGCCGCTTTCCCATTGCATCGGCGACTCTTCACCAAGCCTCGTCCCTCAGGGAATCACCCGCTGCGCGCGCAGCCGCGTGAACAGCTCCAGGAACGAGGCGCGGCTGTCGTAGTAGCCGAGGAAGCCGAGATCGCGGCTCTTGGTCATGTCGTTGACGCACTCGATCTCGCGGCCCAGATCGGCATCGGTATGCCACCACGACGCCAGTTGGTTCACATCCGCCTGCACCAGCCCATGCTGCTCGGCGATTTCGCGCCACAGGGCCGGCGCGGCGTCCTGCAGGCGCGCTTGCAGCGGCATCGGCGCCTCCGGATAAGGGGCAGGGTCCAGGCCGAAGAACGCGGCGATCTCGCCCCACATCCAGCGCCAGCGGAACACGTCGCCGTTGACCGTATTGAAGGCCTGATTGCGCGCCGCCGGATTGGTCGCGGCCCAGGCCAGTTGGCGGCCGAGCAGGCCGGCGTCGGTGAGGTCGGTGAGGCTGTCCCACTGCGCGCGCGAACCCGGGAATACGAACGGCTGACCAGTGTGCTTGCACAGCGTCGCATACACCGCCAGGGTCACGCCCATGTTCATCGCATTGCTGCCGTTGGCCTGGCCGATCATGGTGTGCGAGCGGTGCACGCTCCAGCCGAAGCCGTGGCGCGCGGCGGCGTCGAACAGCAGGTCTTCCAGCGTGTAGTAGAAATTCTCGCCCGGCTGGCGCGGTTCGCTCTCGCGGAACGGCGTCTCCGCCTTGCCGCTGCCGTAGTGCTCGAACGAGCCCAGGTAATGCTTGGTGCCGGTGACCAGCGCCATGTGCTGCAGCGTCGCGCCGTCCAGGCCCTCGCACAGGTGCCGCAACATCGCGCCGTTGGCGGCGACGTTCTCCTTCTCGGTGTCGCGCCGCGTCCAGGTGCAGAAGAACACGTGGGTGATCGGCAGCCCACGCAGCGCGGCCACGGTGGCGTCGCGGTCGAGCAGATCGGCCGCTACCGGAATCACGCCCTCCTGCGGCACCGGACGGCGTGCCAGGCCATAGACGGTCCAGCCCTCGGCGACCAACACGTTGGCGAGGTTGTAGCCGGAGATGCCAGTGACTCCGACGATCAATGCGATGCCCTTGCGCATGCGCGAACTCCTTACGACGTGGGGTATCGCACCTTAGGCGCGGGGCGATGAAGTTGCGGAGAACTGCGTCGGGACTGTGACGCGGCGCTCGCTCGCGCGTTAGGCGAATTCTGACGCGGTGCCGCGGCATGGACCGATGGCTCGCGTCCAGGCGGGATGCGACGCTGGCATGGCGATACAGACGGTGTCGCGCGATGCGCACGTCGCGCCGCTTCGTCTCGCTGCTTCCGATCCATCGATGCCAAGGAGGGCAAGCACATGCAACCGTCGGCAGACGCCGTGCCGTGCCAGGGCCCCGTCGCGGCTCGCGCTGCCCGCTGGCCGGCACCGGCGCCGTTTGGCGCTGCGGTCGCGGCCAGCCTCGCCGCCGGCGTGCTGGCCGCGCTGTGGCTGCCGCGCCTGCTGCCCTGGCCGCTGGCCGTGGCGATCCTGCTCGCCGGGGCGTCGCTGTACGTGGCGGCGCCGCACTGGCGCTGGCTGGGCGCGTTCGCCATCGGCGCCGGCTGGCTGGCGTTGGTCGCCGGCATGGTGCTGGCAAGGCAGTTGCCGGCCGACTGGGAAAAGCGCGTGGTCGACGTCCGCGGCCAGGTGGTGGAACTGCCGCAGGCGGAGACCCGCCGCACCCGCTTCCTGTTCCGGGTGGACAGCGACGCGGCGCAGCCGGCGCCGTTGCGCGGGCGCCTGCTGCAATTGGCGTGGTACGACGACTTCGGCACGCACCAGGCCGGGCCGCGCAGCGCCCTGAGCGCCGGCGCGCGCTGGCAGTTGCAGGTGCGCCTGCGCGCGCCGCGCGGCTTGAGCAATCCGGGCGGCTTCGATGCCGAGGCCTATGCGCTGGCGCAGCGGATCAGCGCCAGCGGCTACGTGGTGGCGCCGCATGCGGCAGCGCAACTGACGCCGGGGCAGGGCATCGACGCGTGGCGTGCGGATATGTCCGCACGCATCGCCGCGGCCGTGCCGCAGGCCTCGGCGCGCTACGTGCAGGCGCTGGCGCTGGGCGATACCCGGCGGCTGGACGATCGCGACTGGCGCATCCTGCGCGCCGCCGGCCTGACCCATCTCATCGCCATTTCCGGCTTCCATGTCGGCCTGGTCGCCGGTGCCTTCGCGTTGCTCGGCGGCGGCCTGTGGCGGCTGTGGCCGCAACTGGGCCGCTACTGGCCGCGGCGCCAGGCGGCTGCCGCGCTGGCGCTGCTCGGCGCCGGCGGCTACACCCTGGTGTCGGGCATGGCCCTGCCGACCGTGCGCACCGCCCTGATGATCGCGGTGGTGGTGGCGGCGCGGCTGTGGCGGCGGCCGGTGCGGGTGGTCGACGCATTGGCGCTGGCGGCGATCGCCATGCTGCTCTGCGACCCGCTAGCGGTGCTCTCGGCCGGCTTCTGGCTGAGCTTCCTCGGCGTCGCCTGGCTGGCCTGGTGCATGCCCGACGCCGGGCGTGGCTGGCGCGAGACGTTGCACAGTTTCCTGACCGCGCAGGGCGTGGCCACGGTCGGCCTGTTGCCGGTGAGTACGATGCTGTTCGGGCAGGCCTCGTTGGTCGGGCCGCTGGCCAACCTGCTGGCGATCCCGTGGTGGAGCCTGGTGGTAGTCCCGCTGGCCTTGCTCGGCACCGCGCTGGAGGCGTTGCATGCCGGCGCCGGTGCCTGGCTGTGGCGCCTGGCCGCGGCCTGCTTCGACCTGACCTGGCCGTTGTTCGTCGCCCTGGGCGAGAGCCGCTTCGCCCTGCGCTGGTTGCCGGAGGCGCGCGACTGGGCGCTGCCGCTGGCCTTGCTGGGCGCGTTCTGGCTGCTGCTGCCGCGCGCGGTGCCGGGCAAACCGCTGGCGGCGATGCTGTGGTTGCCCTTGCTGTGGCCGCCGCTGGAGCGACCGCGACCGGGCGAGGTCGATCTGGTGATGTTCGACGTGGGGCAGGGCCTGTCGTTGCTGGTCCGCACCGCCCACCATCAACTGCTGTACGACACCGGGCCGGCGGTGGAGGACGGCTACGACGCCGGCGAGCGGGTGGTGGTGCCGGCGCTGCATGCGCTCGGCGTGGCGCGGCTGGATCGCGCGGTGATCAGTCATGGCGACAACGACCACGCCGGCGGCCTGGCCGCGGTGCGCGCGGCGCTGCCGATCGGCCTGATCCAGGCCCCGGCCGGCGCGCCGGTGCCGCTGGACCGCCCCTGCGTGACCGGCGATGCCTGGGAATGGGAGGGCGTGCGGTTCCGGTTCCTGCATCCGGCGCCGCACTTTCCCTATCTGCGCAACGAATCCAGCTGCGTGCTGCGCGTGGAAACCGTGCATGGCGCGCTGTTGCTGGCCGGCGATATCGGCGACGTGGTCGAGCGCACGCTGCTGCGCGAGGCGCCGCAGGCGCTGCGCGCCGAGGTGGTGGTGGCGCCGCACCATGGCAGCGCGCATTCCTCGCAGCCGGCCTTCGTCGCCGCCACCGGCGCACGCTTGGTGCTGGTGTCGGCGGCCTACGGCAACCGCTTCGGTCATCCGCATCCGGGCGTGGTGGCGCGCTGGCAGGCGGCCGGCGCCGAGGTCGCCGGCACGCCACAGGGCGGTGCGCTGCGCGTGTGGCTGGGGCGCACGGGCCTGCAATTGCGTGAGCGGCGGCCCTGGCGGGCGCGGCTGTGGGATGCGGCGGAGCGGGCGCGGGCGGCTGCTATCCTATCGGCCAGTGAACGAACGGCCGAGCGTGCCGGAGGGTTGCGACGTGTGGGAACTGGTCAAGGCCGGTGGCTGGCCGATGGTGCCATTGCTGCTGTTGGGCGTGGTCGCGCTGGCGATCGTCCTGGAGCGGTTCTGGAGCCTGCGCCGTAGCGAGGTGTTGCCGCCGGGACTGGGCCAGGAAGTGCGCAACTGGGCCACGCGCGGCAAGCTCGACCCCACCCACATCGAATCGCTGCGGCGCAATTCGCCGCTGGGCGCGCTGCTCGCGGCCGGCCTGGATGTGCGCAACCGTCCGCGCGAGATCGTGCGCGAGCGCATCGAGGACACCGGCCGGCACGTCGTGCACCGCATGGAGCGTTACCTGAACGCGTTGGGCACCATCGCCTCGGCCGGGCCGCTGCTCGGCCTGCTCGGCACCGTGGTCGGCATGATCCAGATGTTCCTCGGCATCCTCGACCATGGCCTGGGCGACGTGAACCAGCTCGCCGGCGGCATCGGCAAGGCGCTGGTGTGCACCGCCACCGGCATGATCATCGCGGTGCCGGCGCTGATCTTCCATCGCCATTTCAAGGGCCGCATCGCCGGCTACGTGATCGAGATGGAGCAGGAAGCCACCGCGCTGACCGACGCGCTCGACGGCCACGGCCGTGCGGTTGCGCCGGCACGCGGCGCCGCGTCGAACGCCGCGTCGGCCAAGGGCTGAGCCGGTGCGGATCCGCGACGACCGTGGCCAGGACGAGCCGCACATCGACCTGGTGCCGTTGATCGACGTCATCCTGGTGCTGATCATCTTCTTCGTCGTGACCACCACCTTCGATGCGCGTTCGACGCTGCAATTGCAGCTGCCCAACGCCAGCGACCGCAACGCGCCGCCGCCGGCGCGCGCGCTGAGCGTGCTGATCAACGCCGACGGGCATTACTTCATCAACGACCAGGAAGTGCTGCGCACCGACGTGGAGTCGGTCAAGCGCAGCATCGCCCAGGTCGCCGGCGACGACCGCGAACAGCCGGTGCTGCTGCGCGCCGACGCGCGCACGCCGTACCAGGCGGTGGTCACCGCGCAGGACGCGCTGGGCCAGCTCGGGTTCCGCCGCATCGCCATCGCCACTGCCCCCGAAGTCAACAGGGACGGAAGCTCCAAGTGAATGTACCCACCGACGTGCCCGTCCAGGATTCCCCCTGGCGGACCTATCGCCGCCTGTTGTCCTATGCCGGCGGCTACCGCGGCCTGCTGCTGATCGCCGCCGTCGGCGCGCTGCTGGAAGCGCTGGCCGGCTCCGGCTTCCTGGCGCTGATGAAGCCGATCACCGACGAGACCTTCATCGCCCGCAACCGCGAGGTGGCGATGTGGCTGCCGTTGCAGATCGTCGGCCTGTTCGTGCTGCGCGGTATCGCCGGCTACGTCACCGACATGTCGATGGGGCGCGCGGCGCGCAGCATTTCCCGCGATTTCCGGGTCAACGTGCTGGACAAGTACCTGCGCCTGCCGGGCAGCCGCTTCGATGCCGAGCCGGTGGCGTCGATGCTGGTGCGGCTGGGTTCGGACAGCGAGCAGGTGGCGCAGGCCGCGGTCGACGCGATGAAGGTGATGGTGCAGCAGACCCTGCAGATCGTCGGCGCGCTGGCGGTGATGCTGTGGTACAGCTGGACGGTGACCGTGACCATCCTGCTGGTGGCGCCGCCGCTGGCGTGGGTGATGGACCGCGTGGCCAAGCGCTACCGGCGGGTCAGTCATCGCATCCAGGAGAGCAACGCGGAGCTGATGCAGTCCGCCGAGCAGGCCCTGTCCGGCAACCAGGAGGTCAAGGTCTACGGCGCGCGCGCCAGCGAGATGGAGCGCTACCAGCACCTGGCCGACACCAACCTGCACCTGGCGATGAAGGTCGAGTCCACCCGCGGCATCTCCTCGGCCGCGGTGCAGTTGCTGGGCGCGATCGGCCTGGCCGCGCTGCTGCTGATCGCCGGCCACGAGGCGCTGGCCGGGCGCCTGACCGCCGGCGAGTTCGTCTCGCTGATGACCGCGATGATGGCGATCATCCCGGCGCTGAAGAACCTCACCAACGTGCAGAACATGCTGCAGCGGGGCGTCGCCTCGGCGCAGCGGCTGTTCGTGGTGCTGGATGCGCCGGAGGAACAGGACAGCGGTACCCGCCACATCGAGCGCGCGCAGGGCCGGATCGAGTTCCGTAAGGTCACTGCCGCCTATCCGGGACAGGCGCGGCCGGCGCTGGCCGAGGTCAGCTTCGTCGCCGAACCCGGCACCGTCACCGCCATCGTCGGCCGCTCCGGCAGCGGCAAGTCGAGCCTGGTCAAGCTGATCCCGCGCTTCTACGACCCGCAGTCCGGGCAGATCCTGCTCGACGGCCATCCGCTGCAGGAGTACCGCCTGGAGGATCTGCGCCGACAGATCGCCCTGGTCGGCCAGCAGGTGATGCTGTTCGACGGCAGCATCGCCGAGAACGTCGCCTACGGCGAGATGCGCGAGGCCGGCCCTGCGCAATTGCAGCAGGCGATCGCCGATGCCAACGCGATGGAGTTCGTCGAGCACCTGCCGGACGGCCTGCAGTCGCAGGTCGGGGCCAAGGGCGGGCGCCTGTCCGGCGGCCAGCGCCAGCGCCTGGCGATCGCCCGCGCCATGCTCAAGGACGCGCCGATCCTGATCCTCGACGAGGCCACCGCCGCCCTGGACAACGAATCCGAGCGGCTGGTGCAGGATGCCTTGCACCGGCTGATGCCCGACCGCACCACGCTGGTCATCGCCCACCGCCTGTCGACCATCGAACACGCCGACCAGGTGCTGGTGATGGACCACGGCCGCATCGTCGAGCGCGGCACCCACCGCGAGCTGCTGGCGCTGGGCGGGGTGTATGCGCACCTGCACAGCATGCAGTTCCGCGAAAGGCAGTTCGGATGAGCGAGCGCGGGCCGCACACCCCCGCCTATTGGTACGGCACGGGTTCGCCGCCGCTGCACGCGCGCGTGCTGACCCCGCTGTACGCGGCGGCGATCGCGTTGCGCCGCGCGCTGTACCGTCGCGGCTGGCGCAAGCGCCACAGCATCGCCGCGCCGGTGGTGGTGGTCGGCAACCTCACCGCCGGCGGCACCGGCAAGACGCCGTTGACCATCGCCCTGGTGCAGCGCCTGCGCGACGCCGGCTGGAGCCCGGGCGTGGCCAGCCGCGGTTACGGCCGCAGCCAGCCGCAGGAGCCGCGCTGGATCGAGCCGGGCACCTCGGCCGAGCAGGGCGGCGACGAGCCGGTACTGATCGCGCGCAAGACCGGCGTGCCGGTGCGGGTGGACCGCGACCGCGTGGCCGCGGCGCGCGCGCTGCTGCAGGCCGGCTGCGACATCGTGGTCTGCGACGACGGCCTGCAGCATTACCGGCTGCAGCGCGACATCGAGATCGAGGTGGTGGACGGCCAGCGCCGCTACGGCAACGGCCGCCTGCTGCCGGCCGGGCCGCTGCGCGAGCCGGTGGCGCGCGGCAACGAATGCGATTTCCGGGTCGTCAACCTGGGCCAGGCCAGCGACAGCGGCGCGCTTGAAGTCGGCTTCGGCGAATGGGCGATGCGCCTGCGCATCGACAGCGCGCAACCGTTGCGCGGCGGCCGTGCGCGGCCATTGCGCAGCTTCGCCGGCCAGCGCGTGCACGCCGTGGCCGGCATCGCCCACCCGCAGCGCTTCTTCGACATGCTGCGCGCGCAGGGCATCGGCGTGGTGCCGCATGCCTTTCCCGACCACCACCAGTACCGCGCCGCGGACCTGGCCTTCGGCAGCGAACTGCCGGTGCTGATGACCGAGAAGGACGCGGTGAAGTGCGCGGCCTTCGTCAACGATTGGTGCTTCAGCGTGCCGCTGGTCGCCGAGCTGCCGGCGGCGTTCTGGATCGGCCTGCTGGATCGGCTGGACAAGCTGCGCGGCCGCGCGGGCGGGACCGGCGACTAGCTGTGTAAACCCACCACGTTGTTCAGTGGAATTCGGGAGATGGGAGGTTTGTAGCCGAGGCTGGCGTGTGGTCGATGCCAGTTGTAATGATGCAGCCAGCCCGAGAAGGCGTTGGCGCGTTGCGTGGGG
>NZ_NSGT01000054.1:0-22529 GCF_009192905.1 Xanthomonas sp. LMG 12459 | reverse complement strand
GCCGACCTGCAGGTCGGCGGCGTGGCCCTGACCGACGCGCTGATGGCGCCGACCGCGCTGTACGTCAAGCCGATCCTGTCGCTGCTGCGCGAACAGGGCGAAGCCATCCATGCCATGGCGCACATCACCGGCGGCGGCCTGACCGAGAACATCATCCGCGTCATCCCGGACGGCCTGGGCCTGGACATCCGCGCCAGTGCCTGGACCCTGCCGCCGGTGTTCGAGTGGCTGCAGCGCGAAGGCGCGGTGGCCGACAGCGAGATGTGGCGCACCTTCAACTGCGGCATCGGCTTCGTGCTGGTCGCCGCGCCGGAGCAGGTGGCCGCGCTGGAGCGCAGCCTGGACACCCTGGGCCTGGCGCACTGGCAGATCGGCGCGGTGGTGGCCGCCGCGGACGCCGGCGAACGCGTGCACATCGGCTGAGTCGCATGGCGGCGGCCAAGCGCGCCTGGCTGACGCTGGCGCTGGCGGTGTTCGCCGCCAGTTGGCTGCGGCCGCTGTGGCCGGCGGAACAGGCCATGCACAGCTCCCTGGCAGTGCTGGGCCTGGTCTGGCTGGTCTGGCACGACCGGCGCTGGCCGCTGCGCACCGGCCACTTCGCGGCTATCTGCCTCTTCATCAGCGTGCACAACATCGCCGCGCACTGGCTGTATTCCAATGTGCCCTACGATCAATGGCTGCGCGCGCTGACCGGTGGCTGGTCGCCGAGTGCGGCGTTCGGCTGGCAGCGCAATCACACCGACCGGCTGATCCACCTGCTGTTCGGGGTGTGCTTCGCGCCGGCATTGCGCGATCACGCGCGCCAGCGCTGGCCGGCGCTGTCGGCGCGGCAGGCCTTCGTTTTGGCGACAATGGCGATCATGTGCGTCAGCCTGGTCTACGAATGGCTGGAATGGCTGATCGCGCTGCTGCTGTCGCCGGAGCAGGCCGAGTCCTACAACGGCCAGCAGGGCGATCCCTGGGATGCGCACATGGACATGCTGCTGGCCACGCTGGGCTGCGCCAGCGCCTGGCCGTGGCGACGCATTGCGCGCCCGCTTCCCTCCACCCCGCGCTGAGACAGACGATGTCGCTGCCACCGCCTCTTCCCGCCCCCGGCGGCCATGCCGCCGATGTGGTGCGTGCCACCTCCGACCTGAACACCCTGGCGACGCTGTATGCCGTCATGGCGGGGCTGCAGGTCGTCGTGGTGCTGCTGGTGGGCGCTTTGCTGGCCTACGGCGTGCACGAGGAGGCGCAGCTCAACGCCGTCGGCCAGAGCCCGGACCAGGCGCAGAGCGGCGTCATTGCGATCGTGATGCTGTCGATCCTGCTCGGCCTCGGCCTGCTCGCGCTGCTGCTCAAGGTGCTGGTTGCGCGCGCCTTGCGCCAGCGTCGCCAGTTGTGGCTGTGCTACGCCGGCGCCGTGATCACCTGCCTGGGCTTCCCGCTGGGCACCGCACTGGGCATCGCCACCCTGCTGACATTGCAGCGCCCGGCCGTGGGCGCCCTGTTCCGGACTCCCGCCCGATGACGCTCCGCCTCGCTGTCCTCGCCTCCGGGCGCGGCTCCAACCTGCAGGCCATCCTCGCCGCGATCGCCGCCGGCACCCTCGATGCCGAGGTGGTCGGCGTGTTCGGCGATCGTCCGGAGGCGCCGGCGCTGGCGATGGTGGCGCCGGACCGGCGCTGGTCGGCGCGGCCCAAGGACTTCCCCGATCGCGTCGCCTTCGAGCAGGCGCTGGGCGACGCGGTCGCCGCGGCAAGGGCGGACTGGGTGGTCTGCGCCGGCTACATGCGCATTCTCGGCGTAGGCTTCGTGCAGCGCTTCGGCGGGCGCCTGCTCAACATCCACCCCTCGCTGCTGCCCAAGTACCGCGGCCTGCACACCCATGCCCAGGCCTTGGCGGCCGGCGACGCCGAGCACGGCGCCAGCGTGCATTTCGTGGTGCCGGAACTGGACGCCGGCGCGGTGATCGCGCAGGTGCGGGTGCCGGTGCAGCCCGGCGACGGTCCCGACGACCTGGCGCAGCGCCTGCTGCCGCGCGAACACCGGCTGCTGTGCGCGGTGCTGCGGCTGGCCGCGGCGGGCCGCCTGGCTGAACGGGACGGCAAGGTCTGGCTGGACGGTCAGTGCCGGTTTAGTCCGCTGCGCCTAGATTGCGACGACGTGCTGCTTCCCTGAATGCGCTGCCGCACCTTCCGCGGCCCCTCCCCCCTCTTCCCTCCCGCTCACGCCAGCCGATCCCATGAAGCTCGCTCCGCGTCCGTTCGCCTTCCTCGTCGCGTCCGGCCTCGGCCTGCTGGCGCCCATCGTCGCTGCGCAGGTCGCGCCGGCGCCCGCCGCGCAGCCGGCGCCGCAGACCGCCCCCGCCCCGACCACGCCCGCCACCGGCGCACCTGCACCGGCCGCCGCAGCGGCGCCGGCGCTGCCCGCCGAGGCCTGGACGCCGCCGCCGCTGCAGCCGTTCGTGGCCACCTACGACGCGCTGTACAAGGGCAAGCCGGCCGGCGACGCGCGCATGGACGTGGTGCATACCGGCGGCGACCAGTGGCGGGTCGACCTGGGCGTGCACGGCCGCAGCGGCTTCGCCAGCATCCTCGGCCTCAATATCGAGCAGAGCACGGTGTTCACCGTGCAGGACGGCCGCTACGTCCCGCAGAGCCAGAGCACGGTCAAGAAGGCGGTGTTCTTCGGCAAGAAGGTCACCGGCGTGTACGACTGGAAACAGGGCCTGGCGCGCTGGGACGGCGACCTGAAGAAGGACCGGCAGGCGCCGATCCCGCTGCAGCCCGGCGACCAGAGCGCGCTGCTGCTCAATCTCTCGCTGATGCGCGACGCGCAGCCCGGCAAGACCATGACCTACCGCTTCGTCGACGTCGGCCGGGTGCGCGAACATGTGTACCGCGCCGCCGACCAGACCGAGACCGTGCAAGTCGGCGACATCAGCTACGACGCATTGCGGGTGTCGCGCACCAATGGCGGCCGCAATGAGACCATCCTGTGGATCGCCAACGGCGTGCCGACGCCGGTGCGCATCCTGCAGCGCGAGGACGGCGAAGACCGCATCGACCTGCGCCTGACCGAATACCAAGGAGCCTGACCATGACCCGCATCGCCCGCCCGCTGACCGCCCTCGCCGCCGCCCTGCTGGCCACGGCGAGCCTGCCCGCCCTGGCCCTGGAGCCGTTCACCGCGGACTACCAGGCCAGCTACATGGGCATGCAGGCCAACGGCGTGATGACCCTGGCCAAGCAAGGCGCCGACCGCTGGCGCTACAGCCTGGCGATCAAGAACCAGGTCGCCGACCTCAGCCAGAGCACCGTGTTCGAGGAAAAGGGCGGGCAGCTGCGTCCGCTCAGCAGCGACGACCGCTCGGTGTTCCTGATCAAGAAGAAGGCGGTGACCGCCAACTACGACTGGAGCACCGGCCAGGCGACCTGGGGCGGCGACCTCAAGGCCGACCGCCGCGGCCCGGTGAAGCTGCAGCCGGGCGACATGGACGCGCTGCTGATCAACCTGGCGATCGCGCGCGACGTCAACGCCGGCAAGACCCCGAGCTACCGCATGGTCGACGAGGGCCGCGCCAAGCCGATGACCTACCGCGTCGCCGGCAAGGAAGCGGTCACCGTCAACGGCAAGACCGAGCAGGCGACCAAGGTCAGCCGCACCGACGGCTCCAAGGAAATCATCGCCTGGATCGTGCCGGACATGCCGGTGCCGGTGCGCATCCTGCAGCGCGAGAACGGCCAGGACGCGCTGGACCTGACGATCAAGGCGTTGCGCTGAGAAGCCGGGATTGGGGAATGGGGATTGGGGAATCGTGAAAGCGGCTTCGCCGCGGGAATTGGGAATCGGGAGTGGGGAATCGTGAAAGCGGTTTCCCGCGCTTGATCGTTCCCGTGTGTGGGCTGGGATTGGGGAATCGCAACAGCAACTCCCTGCCCGTGGTGCTTCCCATGTGGGAGGGGCTTCAGCCCCGACGCGCGGATGCGAATCGTCTTGCGGAAACCAGTTGGCGACTTGCAGCAGACCCCCAAGCGGCGCGCGTCGACTCCTATCCACGGTACATGGACCGTGACGACAGACGGGCCTTTCTCTATAGCACTCCCCACGCGGGCGCCACCTAAGCGGCGCCCTGCCCCACGCCGTTACTTCTTCTCCGCCGGCGCGGCCTTGAAGGTGGTGCGGCAATCCACGCGGATCTGCGCGCCGGTGCTGCGCCAGTAGAACGTGCTGCATTCGCGCGGGCCGTTCTGGGTGCGGCTCACGCCGACCGCGTAGAACGACTGCCAGATCTCGTCGCGGGTGACCTGGCCATCGCCGTTCCAGTCCATGTCGCGCTCCTCGATGCCCTGGGTGATGGCGATGCCGGTGTACCAGGCATAGCCGACCCAGGCCAGCAGCACCACCACGATCGCCAGCAACACCTTGCGCCGGCGGCTGAAGCGGCCGCTGAGGATCATGCGACGCGCCGGATGGACGCGCCCAGCGCCCCCAGCTTCTCCTCGATGTTCTCGTACCCCCGGTCCAGGTGGTAGATGCGGTCGATGGTGGTGTCGCCGTCGGCGACCAGGCCGGCCAGGATCAGCGAGGCCGAGGCGCGCAGGTCGGTGGCCATCACCGGCGCGCCGCTGAGCCGCTCGGCGCCGCGCACGATCGCGGTGTGCCCTTCGATCTGGATGTCCGCGCCCAGGCGCAGCAGTTCGTTGACGTGCATGAAACGGTTCTCGAAGATCGTTTCGTTGATCACGCCGACGCCGTCGGCCACGCAGTTGAGCGCCATGAACTGCGCCTGCATGTCGGTGGGGAACGCCGGATACGGCGCGGTGGTCAGGCTGACCGCGCGCGGGCGCTTGCCGTGCATGTCCAGGCGGATCCAGTCCTCGCCGGTCTCGATGCTGGCGCCGGCCTCGGTGAGCTTGTCCAGCACCGCGTCGAGGGTGTCGGCGCGTGCGCGGCGCACGGTCACGCTGCCGCCGGTCATCGCCGCGGCGACCAGGAAGGTGCCGGTCTCGATGCGGTCCGGCAGCACCGCGTGGCGACCGCCGGACAGGCGCTCCACGCCGTGCACGACGATACGCGAGGTGCCGGCGCCTTCGATCTTCGCGCCCAGCGCGATCAGGCAGTCGGCCAGGTCGCTGACCTCCGGCTCCATCGCCGCGTTCTCCAGCACGGTGGTGCCGTCGGCCAGGGCCGCGGCCATCAGCACGTTCTCGGTGCCGGTGACGCTGACCATGTCGAACACGTAGCGGCCGCCCTTGAGCCGGCCTTTGCTGCTGGCCTTGATGTAACCGTTCTCGACGCTGATCTCCGCGCCCAGCGCCTGCAGGCCCTTGATGTGCTGGTCGACCGGCCGCGAGCCGATCGCGCAGCCGCCCGGCAGCGACACTTCGGCCGCGCCGAACTTGGCCAGCAGCGGGCCCAGCACCAGGATCGAGGCGCGCATGGTGCGTACCAGTTCGTACGGGGCGACGTGCTGATGGACCTTGCGCGGGTCGACGGTGATCGCGCTGCCGCGCGACAGCGTGCCTTCGTCGATGGTGACTTCCGCGCCCAGCTCGCCGAGCAGCTTCACCGTGGTGATCACGTCGTGCAGCTGCGGCACGTTGGTGATCTCCACCGGCGCATCGGCCAGCAGGGTCGCGCAGAGGATCGGCAGCACGGCGTTCTTGGCGCCGGAAATGTTCACTTCACCGTGCAGCGCGTTGCCACCGGTCACTACGATTTTGGCCATGGGTCTCGTGGGGGAATTGAAAGGGGAGAAACGGGCGCGCGGCGGCTCAGCCGGCGGCGCGCCCGGCCTGCTCGGGGGTCAGGGTGGTCAGGGCCAGCGCGTGGATCGCGCCGCCCATCAGCTCGCCCAGGGTGGCGTAGACCATGCGGTGGCGGGCCAGCGGCAGCTTGCCGGCGAAGGCGGCGCTGACCACGGTGGCCTCGAAGTGCACGCCGTCGTCGCCCTGCACCTGCACCTGCGCGTCCGGCAAGCCGGCCTCGATGAGTTTACGGATGATTTCGGCGTCCACCGGGCTTTCCTAATAAAATGATCGGCCATTCTACCCTCCGACCGGCACCCGCATGGATGTATCGCCCCTGTCTCCCACGACGCCCGACGACGCCGGCCTGGTCGCCAGCGGCCGTCGCGTGGTCGAGATCGAGCAGGCCGCGCTGGCGGCGGTCGGCGCGCGCATCGGCGCCGAGTTCGCGGCCGCCTGCCGGCTGATCCTGGGTTCGCGCGGGCGCGTGGTCGCCACCGGCATGGGCAAGTCCGGCCACGTGGCGCGCAAGATCGCCGCCACCCTCGCCTCCACCGGCACCCCGGCGTTCTTCGTGCACCCGGGCGAGGCCGGGCATGGCGACCTGGGCATGATCACCGATGCCGATGTGGTCCTGGCGCTGTCCTACTCCGGCGAGTCCGACGAGATCCTGATGCTGCTGCCGGTGCTCAAGCGCCAGGGCAACGCGGTGATCGCGATGACCGGGCGCGCGCAGTCCACGCTGGCGCGCGAGGCCGACCTGCACCTGGACGTCAGCGTGCCGGCCGAGGCCTGCCCGCTGGACCTGGCGCCGACCTCCAGCACCACCGCCTCGCTGGCGCTGGGCGATGCGCTGGCGGTGGCGCTGCTGGACGCGCGTGGCTTTACCGCCGACGACTTCGCCCGCTCGCACCCGGCCGGCAGCCTCGGCCGCCGCCTGCTGCTGCACATCACCGACGTCATGCATCGCGGCGACGAACTGCCCAAGGTCCGCGAGGACGCCAGCCTCAGCGAAGCGCTGGTGGAGATGAGCCGCAAGCGCCTGGGCATGACCGCGGTGGTGGACGCCGACGACCGCCTGCTCGGGCTGTTCACCGACGGCGACCTGCGCCGGACGCTGGACAGCGCGCTGGACGTGCGCCAGACCCGCATCGCCGAAGTGATGACCCGGCAGCCGCGCACCATCGGCGCCGACCAGCTCGCCGCCGAGGCCGCCCGGCTGATGGAGACGCACCAGATCAACGGCCTGATCGTGGTCGACGCGGCCGGCCGCGCGGTCGGCGCGCTCAACATTCACGACCTGTTGCGCGCCAGAGTGGTTTAACAGGCTGAACTCGTTCACCGCCAGTGGCGCTCCACGCCACTGGCCCTGGCCGCTGGAAAGCCGGCCTCCCCGCCCCGATATCCCGAACATGCCCTATTCCCCGCTGGCCGACCTTCCCGCCGACCTGATCGACCGCGCCGCCCGAATCCGCTTGGCGTGCTTCGACGTCGACGGCACGCTGACCGACGGCCGCCTGTATTACGACCGCGACGGCAACGAGAGCAAAGCCTTCAACGTGCTCGACGGCCAGGGCCTGGTGCAGTTGCGCCGGCACGGCATCGACGTGGCGCTGATCACCGCGCGGCCCAGCCTGGCCGCGGAGAAGCGCGGCCAGGAGCTGGGCCTGCTGGTGCAGATCGGGGTCAAGGACAAGCGCGCCGGGGTGCAGGCGCTGTGCGACGAGCGCGGCATCGGCCTGGAGCAGGTCTGCTTCATGGGCGACGACCTGCCCGACCTGGCGCCGCTGCGCGTGGTCGGCCTGGCGGTGGCACCGGCCAACGCCCATCCCTGGACCGCCGAACACGTGCACTGGACCACCCGCGCCCGCGGCGGCGAAGGCGCCGCCCGCGAACTGTGCGACGTGCTGCTGGCGGCGCAAGGCCACGTCCCGTCCCTGCTGCAGGAGCATGGCGCATGAACTGGCGTACCACTCTCGGCGGCCTGCTGCTGGTCGGCGCCCTGATCAGCGGCTGGTCGGCCTGGAACCAGCGCAGCAAGCCCAGCCGCAATCCGTCCGACGAAGCCAGCGTGGACTACATCGCCCGCGACTTCGAGATCGTCAGCCTGGACAAGCAGGGCAAGGAAGCGATGACCCTGCGCGCGCCGCAGATGGAACGCAGCCGCGCCGACCAGACCATGTCGATCGTGACCCCGCTGTTCCTGCTGCCCGACGCCAACGGCCAGCACTGGGAAATGCGCAGCAAGACCGGCTGGGTCAGCGCCAACGGCGACGAACTGCGCCTGCGCGACGACGTCGCCGGCGACAGCCCCAAGGTGCCCAGCATCCCGCCCACCACCTTCCGTACCCAGAGCCTGGACGTCTTCCCGCAGACCAACAGCGCACGCACCGCCGACCCGGTCACCATGACCCGGCCCGGTATGATGCAGACCGGCGTCGGCTTCCAGGTCGACTTGAAATCCCGGCAGTACAAGCTCCTTTCACAGGTCAAGTCCCGTTATGAACCGAATGCTGCCCGCTAAGCTCGCCCTGCTCGCCCTGCTGCTGCCGACCCTGGCGCTGGCCAAGTCGTCCGATCGCAACCAGCCGATGGATATCACTTCCGCCAGCCAGAGCGGCAACATGCTCGACGACAACGGCAAGATCCGTTACTCGGGCAATGTCGTCATCATCCAGGGCACGCTCGAAATCCATGCCGACACCGCCGACCTGTTCAAGAAGAACGGCGACATCGATCGCGTCGTGCTGACCGGCAAGCAGGCCACCCTGAAGCAGGAACTGGACGATGGCTCGCCGATGGACGCGGTCGCCGACAACATCGACTACAAGGTGCCCACCGACACGGTGATCCTCACCGGCAATTACCGCATGACCTCTCCCAAGGGCACCAACGCCGGCCAGCGCATGGTCTACAACACCAAGACCGGCGACATGCAGGGCGGCGGTGACGGCACGCGCGTGCACACGGTGATCCAGCCGAAGAACGCTGGCGCTGCTCCGGCCGGCACGCCTGCGAACGGCGCGAAGCCTGCCGCCAAACCGGCCGCGACGCCAGCCAAGCCGGCCAAGCCTGCGAAACAAGGAGGCCAGTGATGCTGCTCGCCGAAGGCCTGCGCAAGCGCTACAAGCAGCGCGAAGTGGTGCGTGATTTTGCGCTAACCCTGGAGGCCGGCGAAGTGGTCGGCCTGCTCGGCCCCAACGGTGCCGGCAAGACCACCTGCTTCTACATGATCGTCGGCTTGGTCGACGCCGATGCCGGGCGCATCGTGCTCGACGGCAACGACATCACCGCGCTGCCGATGTACAAGCGCGCCAAGCTCGGCGTCGGCTACCTGCCGCAGGAGCCGTCGGTATTCCGCAAGCTCAGCGTCGCCGACAACATCCGCCTGGTGCTGGAACTGCGCGAGGATCTGGACGCCGCCGGCCAGGAACGCGAACTGGTGGCGCTGCTGGACGAACTGCAGATCAGCCACGTCGCCGACCAGCTCGGCGCCAGCCTCTCCGGCGGCGAACGCCGCCGCTGCGAGATCGCCCGCGCGCTGGCCGCCAAACCGCGGCTGATGCTGCTCGACGAGCCCTTTGCCGGCGTCGACCCGATCTCGGTCGGCGAAATCCAGCGCATCGTCACCCACCTCAAGCAGCGCGGCATCGGCGTGCTCATCACCGACCACAACGTGCGCGAAACCTTGGGAATCTGCGACCGGGCGTATATCCTCAACGAGGGCAGCGTGTTGGCGCAGGGGGCGCCGGAAGCGCTGCTGGCCAACAGCGACGTGCGCCGCGTCTACCTCGGGGAAACCTTCAGGCTCTGACCGCGCACGCGCCGGCTACGCTCCTTCCGCGCTCGGTACAGGCATGAAAGCACGGCTGCAGACATCGCTGGGACAGCACCTGGTCATGACGCCGCAGTTGCGGCAGGCGATCAAGCTGTTGCAGATGTCCAGCGCCGAGCTGGAGGTGGAGATCGCCGAGGCGGTGGAGAGCAATCCGCTGCTGGAGTGGTCCGAGGACGCCGCACCGGCGTTCGAACGCAGCGAAGGTGCCGACCACGGCGTTGACCGCGACCACGCGGCAGGCGAGACGCGCAGCGACGGCGATGGCGACCGCGGCGAATCCGCGCAGGCCAGCGATGGTGCCGACTGGGCCGACGCCGAGCCGGCCTGGGCCGGCGGCAGCGGCGGTTCGTTCGACGACGACGACCTGGGCAGCGCGGCCGAACGCGTGGCCGAGCCGGACACCCTGATCGACCACCTGCTGTGGCAGTTGCACCTGTCGCCGCTGTCCGCGCGCGACCGCAGCATCGGCGCGGCGCTGATCGACGCCTTGGACGACGACGGCTATCTGCGCGAGCCGCTGGCCGCGATCGCCGAGACGCTGCGCCCGGACATCGCCGCCGAGGAGGACGAGATCCTCACCGTGCTGCACCAGATCCAGCGCTTCGACCCGGCCGGCATCGCCGCGCGCAGCCTGGGCGAATGCCTGACCCTGCAATTGGACACCCTGCCCGAGGACACGCCGGGCCTGGCGCTGGCCCGCACCATCGCCAACGGTCCGCTGGAGCGGCTGCCGCGCAGCGGCGTGGCCGGGCTGGCCCACGAACTCAAGCGTCCGGCGGCGGAGGTCGACACCGCGGTCGCGCTGCTGCGCTCGCTGGACCCGCGCCCGGGCAAGCAGATCGGCGAACTGGGCAGTGACACCTACGTGGTACCGGACTGCGTGGTCTGGCGCCAGCGCGGGGTCTGGCATGCGGCGCTGTCGGCGCACGCCCAGCCCAAGGTCACCATCCACCGCGGCTACGAGCGGCTGATCCGCCAGTGCGGCGAAAGCGACGCCGGCTATCTGCGCGGGCAACTGCAGGAAGCGCGCTGGCTGCTGAAGAGCCTGGAGGCGCGCGGCGAGACCCTGCTCAAGGTGACCCGGTGCCTGCTCAAGCAGCAGGCCGGCTTCCTGGAGTTCGGCGAACAGGCGCTGCGGCCGCTGACCCTGCGCGAGATCGCCGGCGAACTGGGCCTGCACGAGAGCACCATCTCGCGCGCCATCGCCCGCAAGTACGTGCGCACCCCGCGCGGCACCATCCCGCTGCGCGCCTTCTTCGCCTCGGGCATCGACACCGACAGCGGCGGCGAGGCGTCCAGCACGGCGATCCAGGCGATGATCCGGCGGCTGATCGAGGCGGAAAACCCGCGCAAGCCGCTTTCTGACGCCAAGCTGGCCGACCTGCTGAAAAGTGCCGGCGTGCCTGTAGCGCGCCGCACCGTAGCGAAGTATCGTGAGGCCATGAACATTTCCGCCTCCCACGAACGCGTTCGAATCGGCTAGCGGCGGCGGCGATGGTTCATAGGTGTGAAACCCGAACCAAGGAGTATCCGATGCGTATCGAGACCTACGGCCAGCAGATCGAAGTCACCCCCGCCCTGCGCGAGTATGTGGAGACCAAGCTGCAACGGCTGAAGCGACACTACGAGGAAACCATCGAGGTCCGCGCCCAGCTGGCGCTGCGCAAGCCCGACCACCACGTCGAGGCCACCGTCAACGTCCCCGGCCGCACCCTGCACGCCGACGCCAGCGCGCAGACCATGTACGCGGCGATCGACCTGCTCGCCGACAAGCTGGACCGGCTGATCATCAAGCACAAGGAAAAGAAGCACGACCACCATGCGGCCGAGGTGCGCGACAATCTCGCGTGATCCTCCCCACGTTGCGCCGCCATGCCCTTGACCGATCTGATGGCGGCCGTCAGCACCCAGGTGCTTCCGGCCGCCGATCGCGACACCCTGCTGCACACCGCCGCCGGCCTGCTGGCCTGCCAGCAGGCCGGCGCCGATGAACTCTTCACCAGCCTGCGCGAGCGCGAACAACTCGGCAGCACCGCCATCGGCCACGGCATCGCCATCCCGCACGGCCGCGCGCCGGACCTGGACGCCCCACGTGGCGCGCTGCTGCGCCTGCAACAGCCGATCGATTTCGACGGCCAGGGCACCCTGGTCGACCTGATCTTCGCCATGGCCGTCCCGGCGCACTACACCCACCAACACCTGATGCTGCTGTCCGAACTGGCCGAGCAGTTCTCCATCGAGGAATTCCGCGACGCCCTGCGCAATGCGCCGGACGCCGCCGCACTGTATGCGCTGCTCGGCGGCGCGCCACGGGCCGCCGCATGAACACCAGCATCGACGCACGCGAGCTGTTCGACCAGCAGCGCGACCGCCTCGGCCTGCGCTGGATCGCCGGGCACAAGGGCGAACACCGGGTGCTGGAGGCCGGCAACGCGGTCTCCCGGCGCCCGTCGCTGGCCGGCTATCTCAACACCATCTACCCCAACAAGGTGCAGATCCTCGGCACCGAGGAACTGGCCTGGCTGGACTCGCTGGACGCGCGCCAGCGCTGGGAGACCATCGAGAAGATCGTGCAGGTGCGGCCGCTGGCGCTGGTGGTCACCAAGAACCAGTCGTGCCCGGAAGACCTGCGCGCGGCCGCCGACGAATCCGACACGCCGCTGTGGGTCTCGCCCAAGCGCGGCCACGAACTGCTCAATCACCTGTCCTACCACCTGGCACGCACGCTGGCGCCGCGGGTGATCCTGCATGGCGTGTTCATGGAGATCTACTCGATCGGCGTGCTGATCACCGGCGAGGCGGGTTCGGGCAAGAGCGAACTGGCGCTGGAACTGCTCAGCCGCGGCCACCGCCTGGTCGCCGACGACGCCCCCGAATTCACCCAGATCGCCCCCGACGTGCTCGACGGCACCTGCCCGGAACTGCTGCAGGACCTGCTGGAAGTGCGCGGGCTCGGCGTGCTCAACGTGCGCGAGATGTTCGGCGACACGGCTGTAAAGAAGAACAAGTACCTTCGGCTCATCGTGCACCTGACCCGGCCCATGACCGAGCCCACGCCCCACGGCTACGAGCGCCTCACCGGCGATTCCGGCACCCGCCACGTGCTGGACCTGGACGTGCCGCTGATCACCCTGCCGGTGATGCCCGGCCGCAACCTGGCGGTACTGACCGAGGCCGCCACGCGCCTGCACATCCTGCGCACCAAGGGCATCGATCCGGCGGCGATGTTCATCGCCCGCCACAGCAACCTGCTGGAGCGGCGCAGCCCATGACCGACGGCGCCCCCACCTCCACGCTGGTCATCGTCAGCGGCCTGTCCGGCTCCGGCAAGTCGGTGGCACTGAAGACCTTCGAGGACCTGGACTACTACTGCGTCGACAACCTGCCGGTGGAACTGCTGCCGGCCTTCGTCAAGAGCCTGGTGCGCGAGGATGCCGGCCCCAGCAAACTGGCGGTGGGCATCGACGTGCGCAGCCGCCACAGCGACCTGAGCCAGCTCTCGCGCTGGCGCGAGGCGGTGGCGCAGTTCGGCCTGGATGCGCGGCTGCTGTTCTTCGACGCCAACGACGAGGCGCTGATCAAGCGCTACGCCGACACGCGCCGGCGCCATCCGCTGTCGCGCCAGGGCCTGTCGCTGCCGGAAGCGATCGAGCGCGAGCGCGCCCTGACCGAGCCGCTGCGCGAGGCGGCCGATGCGGTGATCGACACCAGCACGCTCAACGTGCACCAGCTGCGCCGGCGGGTCACCACCGAGTTCGCGCTGTCCAGCGAGAACACCCTGTCGCTGCTGTTCGAGTCCTTCGCCTACAAGCGCGGGGTGCCGGCCGAGGCGGATTTCGTGTTCGACGCGCGGGTGCTGCCGAATCCGCACTGGGACCCGGAACTACGGCCGATGACCGGCCGCGACAGCGGCGTGCGCGAGTACCTGGACGCGCAACCGGACGTGCAGCGCTACACCGCGCAGCTGATCGACTTCCTCGACACCTGGCTGCCGCGGCTGCGCAACGACACCCGCAGCTACGTGACCATCGCCTTCGGCTGCACCGGCGGCAAGCACCGCTCGGTCTACCTGGCCGAACGCCTGGCCCGCCACGCCCGCGAACAGGGCTGGCCGGAAGTGGCGACCTTCCATCGCGAGCAGGATTGATCGAAAAGCCGGGATTCGGGATCGGGGATTCGGGATTGGCAAAAGCGGCATTGCTCTGGCTCTTGCGAATCCCCAATCCCGAATCCCCAATCTCCGCTCCCCACAGGCATTCCCTGCGCCCTGCCTGACCTGTTAACGTTCTCCCATGGCCTGTGGCATTCTCCTCATCACCCACCCTGGGATCGGCGCCGCGCTGCTGAGCGTGGCGACCCAGCTGTTGCGGCAATTGCCGCTGAAAACCGAAGCCTTCGAGGTGCCGTTCGACGCCGACCTCGACGCGCTGCTACCGAACGCATCTGCCGCGTTGCGGCGGGTGGACGACGGCGATGGCGTGCTGGTGGTGACGGATCTGTACGGCGCCAGCCCGAGCAACCTCGCCGCGCGGCTGGCGCGCCTGGGCACGCCGGTGCGGCGCGTGTCGGCGTTGAGCCTGCCGATGTTGTTGCGGATCATGAACTACCCCGAACAAGGACTGGAGCAGTTGCCCGCGACCGCCGCCGCCGGCTCGCGCAACGGCGTGGTGATCGACGATGCTTGAACGCGAACTGCTGGTCTCCAACCGCCTCGGCCTGCACGCCCGCGCCACTGCCAAGCTGGTGCAGACGCTGTCCTCGTTCCGCTGCAACGCCACGCTGGCGGCCAAGGGCCGCGAGGTCAACGCCAAGAGCATCATGGGCGTGATGCTGCTGGCCGCCGCGCAGGGCACGCCGGTGACGGTGCGGGTGGACGGCGCCGACGAAGCCGAGGCGCTCAAGGCCGTGGTCGACCTGTTCGAGCGGCGCTTCGACGAGGACAGCTGAGCATGCGCCGCCGGCGGCCGCAGGCAGGGACGCGGTGCCGCCGCACGGGGTACGCGCGGTGAGCGTGCGCATCGCCGGCCATGGCGCCTCGCGCGGCAATGCCCTGGGCCGGGCGCGGGTGCGCCTGCCGCATGCGCTGGAAGTGGCCGAGCAACGCATCGGCGCCGCGCAGATCCCCGAAGAACTCGACCGCCTGCACCGCGCGGTGGACGCCGCGCGCGAGGAGATGCACGGCCTGCGCCAGCGCCTGCACGGCGCCCTGGCCAAGGAGGTCGGCGAATTCCTCGACCTGCACGCGCTGCTGCTCGACGACCCGGAACTGCTGCACGGCCTGGACGAACTGATCCGCACCGGCCGCTACAGCGCCGACTACGCGCTGCGCCTGCAGCGCGACCGCCTGGCGACCGTGTTCGACGACATGGAGGACGCCTACCTCAAGAGCCGCATGGACGATCTGGACCATGTGATCGGGCGGATCCATGCGTTCCTGCAGAAGCGCCAGCCGGACAGCGAAGGCCTGGCCGGCGAGATCCTGGTGTGCGAGAACGTGGCGCCGTCGGAACTGGCGCAACTGCAGGCGCAGGGCGTAGTCGGCATCGTCACCAGCGCCGGTAGCACGTTGTCGCACAGCGCGATCCTGGCGCGCAGCCTGCACCTGCCGCTGGTGGTCGGCGTCGCCGACGCGCTGCAGAAGATCAACGACGGCGACGTGCTGATCATCGACGGCACCCAGGGCGCGGTGCTGGTCGACCCGACCCCGGACGACCTGCGCGACTACCGCAGCCGCGTGCGCGAGCAGGCCAAGCTGCAGCGCAGCCTGGGCAAGCTGCGCTCCAAGCCCAGCCGCACCCGCGACGGCGTGGACATCACCCTGCTGGCCAATGCCGAGTCGCGCGACGACGTCACCCGCGCGCATGCGCTCGGCGCCGACGGCCTGGGCCTGTACCGCACCGAATTCCTGTTCCTGCAGCGCGACGCGCTGCCCGACGAGGAAGAACAGTTCCACACCTACCGCGACGCGGTGCTGGGCATGAGCGGGCGGCCGGTGACCATCCGTACCCTGGACCTGGGCGCGGACAAGGCCGATCGCACCGGCCTGACCATGAGCAACGAAGAAAACCCGGCGCTGGGGCTGCGCGGCGTGCGCCTGTCGCTGGCCCGGCCCAAGGTCTCCGACACCCAGCTGCGCGCGCTGCTGCGTGCCTCCGCCTACGGCCCGGTGCGGGTGCTGGTGCCGATGGTCAGCACGCGCGAGGAACTGCTGGCGATGCGCCGGCATCTCAAGCGCATCGCCGCGCAGTTGCGCCGCGACGGTCATGCCATCGCCGAGCAGGTGCAACTCGGCGCGATGATCGAGGTGCCGGCCGCAGCGCTGGCCCTGGATACCTTCATCGACACGATCGACTTCCTGTCGATCGGCACCAACGACCTGGTGCAGTACCTGCTCGCCGCCGACCGCAACAACGAAGCAGTGGCCGCGCTGTATTCGCCGCTGCATCCGGCGGTGCTGCGACTGATCGCGCAGGTGATCGCCACCGGCCAGGCCCATGGCAAGCCGGTGGCGGTGTGCGGCGAGATCGCCGGCGACCCGGCACTGACGCCGATGCTGCTGGCGCTGGGGCTGCGCGAGTTCAGCCTGCACCCGGCGACGATGCTGGAAGTACGCCAGGTGATCCGCGACACCGACCTGCAGACCCTGCGCCAGCGCGGCGCCAAACTGCTGCAGGCCCGCGACCGCAAGGGCATCGAGCGTTGGCTGGGCTGCGCGATCGGGTAGTTCCCGTGCGTGTTGCGGCATTGCCTTGTGGGAGGGACTTCAGTCCCGACGCCTGAACCCTTATCGCGTCGGGACTGAAGTCCCTCCCACAAAAAAACCGTCGCCCGCGTGCCGGCGTAGATGCGTCACTCCCATCGACATCCCTCTCCCTGGCTTTCTGCCTTCTTTTTTCCTGGCTTCTGCACTGCTCTCTGCTTCCTTCTCGGTGCTACCTATTCCCCCGCCCACCTGTTCCTGCCCCCTGCCCTTTGCCTCTCGCCCCCTTCCCCAAGAGCAGTTTTTCGCTTGCTACCCCGTCGCTTTTCTCCCCGCGCACTGACGCTGCTTCGCTCTGCACTTGCGATTCCCGATTCCCCATTCCCCACTCCCGGCTCCACCAACACTGTGCTTCCCGCAACATGCAGGCGATAATGTTGGGATGAACATCTGACCGACCGCGTTTCTCCGGAGCGCGGCCTCACCCAAGGGAGCAGCGCATGGCCGACGCCGTCCGCCACGACAAGACCGCGCGGCAGCTGCGCATGCTGTCCGATGCGCTGGACAGCGGGCGCCTGGGCCCGGTGCGGCGCCTGGTCAATACGCTGGCGCCGGCCGAGATCGGCAATCTGCTGGAGTCGTTGCCACCGGGCAAGCGCGAGGTGGTGTGGGGGCTGGTCGATCCGGAGGACGACGGCGAGGTGCTGGTCCACGTCGGCGAGGAAGTGCGCGAGAGCCTGCTCGCGGACATGGACCCGGACGAAATCGTCGCCGCGGTCGAAGACCTGGACATCGACGACCTGGCGAACCTGGTCGAGGACTTGCCGGACACGGTCATCGACGAAGTGCTCAAGTCGATGGACCGCGAGAACCGCGAGCGGCTCGAGCAGGTGCTGTCGTATCCCGAGGACAGCGCCGGCCGCCTGATGAACCCGGACGTGGTCACCGTGCGCGCCGACGTCAACGTCGACGTGGTGCTGCGCTACCTGCGCCTGCGCGGCGAACTGCCGGACCACACCGACCACCTGTTCGTGGTCAGCCGCCGCCACCAGTACCTGGGGCGGGTGTCGCTGGCGGCGCTGGTCACCCACGAGGACTCCACCCCGATCAACCGGCTGATCGACGACGAGCAGCCGGCCATCGACGTCGGCGAAGGCGCCGACGAGGTCGCGCGGCAGTTCTCCGACCACGACTGGATCTCCGCGCCGGTGGTGGACGACAACAACATCCTGCTCGGCCGCATCACCATCGACGACGTGGTCGACATCATCCGCGACCAGGCCGAGCACCAGGCGATGAGCGCCGCCGGCCTGGACGAGGACGAGGACCTGTTCAGCCCGGTGCGGCGCGCGTTCCGGCGCCGCCTGCTGTGGCTGACGATCAACCTCGGCACCGCCTTCATCGCCTCCAGCGTGGTCGGCCAGTTCGAGGGCACCATCGCCAAGCTGGTGGCGCTGGCCGCGCTGATGCCGATCGTGGCCGGCATGGGCGGCAACGCCGGCACCCAGGTGCTGGCGCTGATGGTGCGCGGCCTGGCCCTGGGCCAGATCGGCGCCTCCAACGTGATCGTGCTGCTGCGCAAGGAACTGTCGGTGGCGCTGATCAACGGCCTGGCGCTGGGCATCGGCCTGGGCCTGATCGTGCTGCTGTGGTTCAAGCAGCCGCTGCTGTCGCTGGTGATCGGCTCGGCGCTGACCATCAACCTGCTCACCGCCGCGCTGGGCGGCGTGCTGGTGCCGCTGACGCTCAAGCGCCTGGGCTTCGATCCGGCGCTGGCCGGCGGGGTGATCCTGACCACGCTGACCGACGTGATGGGCTTCCTCAGCTTCCTCGGCCTGGCCACCTTGGTCCTACTGTAGGGCGTATGCGTACGGCGGGCGCGGTTCCCGCCGGCGCGCCGCACGGAGCGGCAGCAGCGCGCGTCGCCGCATCCACCGGTGCACGACGGTCACGCCACGCCAGCACGCGCCTTGGCCGCCGGCTGACTGGCGCATGTCCGCCGCCCCTGCCCGGGTTGTCGTGGAGACGTCGCGCCCACGATACTGCGGCCTTCCCATCCGAGGGCCGGCCATGTCGATGCGTTCGTTGCTGCTTCTGCTGTGCCTGTCGATGGTCGGCTGCAGCACTCTGCCCAGCGACCCGGCCACCGGCCACTTCGTCAGCCGCCAGCTCAGCCTCGACGGACGCATCTACCGCTACCAGGTGTTCGTGCCGGCGCCGGCGCATCGCCAGGGCCCGGTGCCGGTGGTGCTGTTCCTGCACGGCTCCGGCGAGCGCGGCGACGATGGCCGCGACCAGACCACGGCCGGACTGGGCCCGTACCTGCGCCGCCACCTGGCCGATTTCCCGGCCCTGGTGGTGATGCCGCAGGCACCCGACGGCGAGGAATGGAACGGCGCCAACGCGACCATGGCGCTGCAGGCGCTGGACGACAGCAGTGCCGAGTTCAACGGCGACCCGCAGCGCACCTACCTGACCGGCATGTCGATGGGCGGCTACGGCACCTGGGAGATCGCCCTGAAGCAGCCGCAGCGCTTCGCTGCGCTGGTACCGATCTGCGGCGCGATCCTCTCCCCGCACGAAGACCGCGAATACCTGGTGGTGACGCCGGTGGCCTATCTGGCCGACCCCTACAGCGCCCTGGCGCAGCGCCTGCGGCACGTGCCGGTGTGGATCTTCCACGGCGCCCAGGACGACGTGGTGCTGCCGCACGACGACCGCAAGATCGTCCGTGCATTCAAGAACCTCGACGCCGACGTGCGCTACACCGAATACCCGCAGGGCAACCACAACGCCTGGGATGCCACCTACCGCGATCCGAAGATGTGGCAGTGGCTGTTCGCGCAGAAGCGCAGCGACGCCGCCACGCAGACGACCGCGGACAACTGAGCGCGGCCCGCCCTGCGCCGCGCGCACGTGCGCGACGGCGTAACCGGCCTGTCCGCGCACTGCCGATCTTCGATCACCGTTCGATGCAGGGGGATGCATGCGACACAAGGGGATGCTGTGCGCCATCGTGTGCGCGCTGTTGGCCTGCGCCAGCCACGGCGCGACGGCACAGGCGCTGACCGAACCGGTCACCACCTACCTGCAGAGCAAGGCGGCGACCGCCCGCCCCGGCGTGGAATACCGCAAGGACATCGCCGCGCTGCAGACACGCTTGGACAGCATGGATGCGGCGGACATCGCCCTGCTGGACCGGATCATCGCCCATTGCAGCAGTTGGCAACGGCCCGGCCTGCGCGTGATCAGCGTCGCCGACGTGCACGAGTACGAGGCCTACATGGCCGCCCATGACGACGGCCAGCCGACCGAATGGATCGACCTCAGTTGCGCCAACGCACTGCAGATGCGTGGCTTTGCCGCCGCCGCACAACGGCAGTGGTCGGAGGCGCTGGCATGGCTTGATCAGGCCATCGCGCTCGGGCCGTATCTGTTCTCCGCCTACACCGAACGCGGCTATGCGTTGCGCAACCTCGGGCGCACGGACGAAGCGCTCGCCACCTATCGGCAGGCGCTGGCCCTGGCCGACGTCTCGCCGCGGGCGCGGGCAGGCCGCGCGATCGCGCTACGCGGCATCGGCTCGCTGTTGATCGACACCCCGGACAAGGCCGGCGCCCGCGCGGCCCTGCAGCAGTCGCTGGAGCTTGAACCCGGCAATGCTGTCGCCCTGCACGAACTGCAGTATCTCGACCAGATGGAAGCGGCAGCGTCGCAAGCGCATTAGGTCCTGCCCGCGCTTCCGCGCATGCCGCGCCGAGGTGATGCACGCCTCCGGCAGCGACACCGCCGCAGGCCTGTGTGCATGGGTCCACTGCCACGCCGATCGGCGCGGGCCTGGCAGGTGCGTCGCCGACACGCGCAGCGTACGTCGACGGCCGGCAACACCGACGGTGCGATCGGGCCCAACGCGGCGAACATGGCCGCTGCGCTGCAGGCAGTGCGCAGCGGCAGCGGCCCCGCGTGACGCGCCCGGTCGACGACGACAGTTCCAGCTGCGCGACGCCATCGGCTGTGCGGCGACGCGCCAAACCGCGTACAGTCCGCGCTTTCGTGCATAGGCCCGGCATGGCGACCGCCATCTCTTCATCGCAAACCGCGTTCCATGCCCGCCTGCGCGCCCTGGAGCCGAGCGCAGCGGTGGTCGCCGGCGCGGCGATTCCGCCACTGCTGGTGCCGGCACACGACGACGCCGCTGCGTTGCAACTCAGCGACAGCGGACGCTGGCTGTTGCAGGTGCTGGATGCGCTGGACGCGCTGCACCAGGCAAGCCAGGCCACCCGCCTGTCCGCCGATGCGCTGCGCCGCGACCAGAAGTTCGCACCGCCCGGACGGCCGTCGCTGCACCTGGTGCAGTTGCGCCAGCAGCAGGCGGCCGCGCAGCAGGCCGTGCGTCGTGCCAACCAGACGCTGGCGCAGGCCGCCGCCGGCTTCGTGCGCAGCGCCGGGCTGACGCCGCCGCCGCGGACCGGGCCGGTGGCGTTCGTGCAAGGATGGCTCGCACGCCATCTGGGGTAGCGGCACCGCGGTGCCGCGCGGCCCGGGCGTGCATCGATATACGGCCCGCCACGCCGCGCGTGTCTACGCAAGCTAAACCGCGGGCGCCGGAGCGCCCATGCCAGCCCGGCCTGCACCTGCCCCGCTGCTATCCTGCACGCCCCTCGCACTCCGCTGCCCGACGCCCCATGCCCGTGCCCGCTCTCGTTGCCCTCCCCTGCCCTGCCCCGGCGGCCTGCTCGCGCACGCGCCTCGGCGCCCGTGCCACGGCGGCGGCATGAGCATGCCCGGCGCGCACACGGCCAATTTCGCCACCTGGGGCATCTGCGCGCTGGCCACGGCCGGCGTGATCGCGCGGCCGTTCAAGCTGCCCGAGGCGTGCTGGGCGGTGGGCGGCGCGCTGCTGCTGATGGTGCTGGGGCTGATGCCCGGCGGCGAGGCCTGGCAGGCGGCACTCAAGGGTCTGGACGTGTACCTGTTCCTGATCGGCATGATGCTGCTGTCGGAGACCGCGCGCGCCGAAGGTCTGTTCGACTGGGTGGCGATGCATGCGGTGAACCTGGCCAAGGGCTCGACCCAGCGCCTGTTCGCGCTGGTGTTCGGCGTCGGCATCGTGGTCACCGCGTTCCTGTCCAACGACGCCACCGCGGTGGTGCTGACCCCGGCGGTGTACGCGGCCGCGCGCAAGGCCGGCGCCAAGCCGCTGCCGCTGCTGTTCGCCTGCGCGCTGATCGCCAACGCCGCCAGCTTCGTGCTGCCGATCTCCAACCCCGCCAATCTGGTGCTGTACGGCGGCAAGATGCCGACCCTGGGCGCGTGGATGGCCGCGTTCGCGCTGCCGTCGCTGCTGGCGATCGGGGTGACCTTCGTGATGCTGCGCTGGGCCGAGCGCAAGGACCTGACCGGCCGCTGCGCCGCGCGCGTGGACACGGTACCGCTGACCCGCGGCGGTACCTTCGCCCTGGTCGGCATCCTCGCCACCGCCGCGCTGCTGGTCGGCGTCTCCGCGCTCGGCCTGGACCTGGGCCTGCCGACCTGTCTGGCCGGCCTGGCGACGCTGGGCGTGGTGTGCCTGGGTGGCCGCCAGTCGCCGCTGCCGATGGCCAAGGCGGTGTCGTGGTCGGTGCTGCCGCTGGTGGCCGGCCTGTTCGTGCTGGTGGAGGCGCTGTCGCGCACCGGCGTGATCGGCCTGCTCGCGCGTACCCTGACCGACGCCGCTGCGCACTCGCCGCAGGCCACCGCCGGCATCGCCGGCACCCTGCTGGCGTTCGGCTCCAACCTGATGAACAACCTGCCCGCCGGCCTGATCGCCAGCACCACCGTCGCCCAGGCGCAGCCGCCGCAACTGGTGGTGGACGCGCTGCTGATCGGGGTGGATCTGGGCCCGAACCTGTCCATCACCGGCTCGCTGGCGACCATCCTGTGGCTGACCGCGATCCGCCGCGAAGGCGAGGACGTGGGCTTCTGGCGCTTCCTCAAGGTCGGTGCGCTGGTGATGCCGCCGGCGCTGCTGTGCGCGCTGGGTGCGCGGCTGCTGCTGGGCTGAGTCGCGCGCGCCCACTTCGTGGATTGCCCATGGCGGCCAGCCCGCGGAATGGGCACCCAGGTCCGGCCTGCAGCGACCGCGGGTCGGCCGCGGCGGCTTCTACCGCACCGCGTCGCGGCCGAAGCCGCTGCTACGAGGGAGTCTGCGAGCTGTCGGTGCCGTCATAGATACCGTCTCACCCCCTAGCAGGCAAGGCCCCTTTTCGGATCGAAC
>NZ_NSGT01000053.1:0-51118 GCF_009192905.1 Xanthomonas sp. LMG 12459 | reverse complement strand
GCGATGGAGTGGTGTTTCTGGTGGGGCAGGGGGTGGTGTGAGTTAGCGCTGGGAGGGATGCAAGATCAAAGCGGATCAAGTGACGAAATTTACCCAAAAAGGGTAAATAAATACCCATAATGGGAAGAAAATTGTCCATGTGGGTAGTAAGCTGCACCGCATGGTCAACAACCTGCTCAATCCCGCGGGCGTAGGCGAGGCGCTGCGCTCTTCCCACGCGCTGACGTCGGGTCTGGCAAATGCTCTGTTCACTCGCACCCAGCAACGCGTGTTGGCCCTGCTGTACGGTCAGCCGCAGCGCAGCTTTGGTGTCGGCGAACTGATCGCCGCTGCCAGCGGCGGCTCGGGCGCCGTGCAGCGCGAACTGACCAAGCTGGCCGACGCCGGCTTGCTCACGGTACAGCGCATCGGCAACCAGAAGCGCTACCAAGCCAATCCGCATTCGCCCATCCACGACGAACTGCTCGGCATCGTGCAGAAGACCATCGGCCTGGCCGGCCCGCTTGGAGATGCCTTGCAGCCCATCGCCGACGACATCGTGGCCGCCTTCGTCTACGGATCGGTCGCCAAGCGCAGCGACACCGCGCGCAGCGACATCGACCTGATGGTGATCTCCGATACGCTGGGCTATGCCGACCTGATGCGCGCGCTGGATGGCATGCAGGCGCGGCTGGGCCGCCCGGTCAATCCCACGCTGTACACGCGTGCCGATTACGCCAAGCGGCTGCGCGACGAAAACGCATTCCTGCAGCGGGTGCTGCAGCAACCCAAGATCTGGGTGATCGGAGGCATGGATGACCTCGCCACTTGAAAATCTGTCTGGCTCCGGCAAGCAACTCAGCGCCGAACCGACTGACCCCCGCGAATTCGACGGCCTGATCCGCTCTGCCCTGGCCCGCCTGGGCGACGCCAAGAACGCCTCGCTCGCCCTGGAAAGCCGATTCGACCTGGCCTACAACGCAGCGCACGCGCTGTGCCTGGCAGCGCTGCGCGCCAAGAGCTACCGCGCCAACAACCGCTACATCGTGTTCCAGGTGCTGCCGCACACCCTGGGCCTGGGGCCGGAGGTGTGGCGGGTGCTGGACAAAATGCCATCACCAGCGCAACGTTGCCGAGTACGAGGGCGAGCTGGATGTGAGTGAGCGGTTGGTGTTGGATTTGATTGGGGCGTGCGATGCGGTGCGGGTGGCGCTGGGGCGCGAGGGGTAGGGGGCGGAGCAGGTGCGGAAAATCGCTTTGGCCGGATCATCCAAACACAACGCAGTTCATGGAGGAGGCGGTATGGCGCGCTTCGCACGTTGCACGATGGTGTGATGGATGCTGTCCCTGGCTGTACTCGGCAGCGTGCACGCGCGCGCATGTCGCGGCGCCGGGAGGCGCGGCGGACGCCATGGCCGGCTTCCCCGTGGTGCCGGCCAGTACGCCGCAGCTGTGGCGGCCGTTCGAGGTGGAGCGGCAATTGGGCGCCGTCTGTGTCGATGGCGACCAGGCGCGCAGCCGTGCGCCTGCGTTGCTGTTGCGCGACGCGTACTGCCGCGGGCCCCGCACCCGCGCACATGGCGCGCGCGCTGCTCGGCATCCAGCCCGACGCGCTCACCATGAGCCAGGACGCGCGCGCCGCAGGCCTGCGCGACGCGATCTATCTGGCGGCGCCAGGGCAGGGGCGCCGCCCGGATTTCACCGTGGTGGTCGGTGACATCACCGTGCGCTCCTTCGAGAGCCCCGACCCGCAAAAGACCGTTTACCTGGTTTGGTCGGTGCGGTGCGGTGCAGGCGACGCCGGCATGGCCTGCAGCGCTGGCACCGGGTACAAAGCCTTCCACGTCGGCGCCGACGGCATCGCACACGGCGTCAGTGCGCAGGTGCTGCCGCGCGATCCTGTGTTGACCGCCGCGGATCTCGCGCGGCAAGAGAAACACGGAGGCAGCGATCTGTTCCTGTTGTCGAACAAGCTGCTCTACGTCGCGACACTGCGCTGGCTGATGGAGTGCGACCCAGACCGGCCGTTGGCCAGGAGCGACCCTAGGCGCGGACAGCTACGCCCACTTCGGCTTCGTGCGCTGGACCGGCGAACGCGTCGAGCGCGTCGAGCGCGTTACCCGCGCGCAGTGGCCGTGCGAGCCGATGCCGTCGGACGAGGCCGCGCGTCTGCAGCCGCCGGATGTGGCTGAGGACCGCTTCGTGGGGGTGTCGCCATCAGCACAACCCCGCATCTTCAGGCGTTCCTCGCCCGCGGCTTGGCGTCGCGCGAGCGTGCCCGCCAATCAGGCGGCTATGTCGCCGCAAAGGACGTGCTGGCCGAACTGGAGTCCCGGTTGGACGCCACGTGCCTACGTCATGCCAAGGCGAAGTCCAATCGCGAGCGGTGAACGCCAACGATTGCCAAGATAGGGATCATACTATGATCCTGCAGAGAACCTGCGCTTGAGGATCGGCCACTCGAAATGGCTACCTTTGCGTAGGTGAGTTGCTAATAGATCACTAAGTTTGTATTGGCAAATCGCTTAAAAGGGAATGTATGCTGGGCTTGGTGCTACGAGAAGAGTTCCGGGGCAAACGCCTCAAGGGCACAGCCATCGAGCTGTCCAACGACCAGAACACAGGTGCGACCCAGATCGCTGCCAAGCAGTTCTTGAATATCACCTATCCCACGCACGATCTGCTGAAAGGTATAGAAGCCGTCGGCCCTAATCAGGGGCGCCCAGTTGTCGTGATCGGCGAACGAGGTCTCGGCAAATCGCATTTGATGGCCGCGCTCTTTCACGCCGTCACCGATCCCTCATCGACGGGCGCGTGGCTCACTGCGTGGGCAACTATCCTTGCCGACCCCGGCGTCGGCAAAATTGCGTTGCGCAATGGGATGCACGTCATCGGCGAAAGTCTGCACCGCCACCGGTACAAGTTTCTGTGGGATGTACTGTTTGAGAACCATCCTCACGGCACCTTCATCAAGGGTAAGTGGGAAGGCCAGGGCGCGTCCAAGACCGAAATCCCATCCGACAAGCTCATCATCGAACTGCTAGAGAACAAGCCGACGATGCTGCTGTTGGACGAGTTCCAGACGTGGTATGACGGTTTGACCAACACCAAACAGTATCCGTGGAAGCACTGGGCGTTCAACTTCATCCAGATTCTTTCGGAGATTGCCAAAGAACGCCCCGACCTGCTGGTGCTGGTGATCTCGGTGCGCAACGGCGGCAGCGACGCCTACCAGCAGGTGCATCGCGTCAACCCGGTCGCCATCGACTTCAAGGCAGGCGGCAGCGCCGAGCGCATCCAGCTGGATCGCCGCCGGATGCTGTTGCACCGCCTGTTCGACAACCGCCTGCAGATCGCCAGCGGCACCATCGAATCGCTGGTCGCGCAGCACGTCGCCGAATCCTTCCGCCTGCTCGACGTGCCGTCCGCCGAGCAGGAACGCAAGCGCCGGGAGTTCACCGAATCGTGGCCCTACGCGCCGCACCTGCTGCGCCTGCTCGAAGAACAGGTACTCATCGCCACCGACGCGCAGGAAACGCGCGACCTGATCCGCATCCTCGCCAACCTCTACAAGAGCCGTGGCGAGGCCGTGCCCGTGCTCACCGCCGCCGACTTCCGGCTGGACGACGACACCTCGGGCATCGGCGCGTTGCTTGAAGCCGTCGCCAACCAGCACCACCGCACGCTGCGCGAGAAGGCCCAGCAGAACATCATCTCGGTGCAGGAGGCGCGGCACGACCACGCCAGCGTCGCACCACACCTGCAGGAAATCATCGGCGCACTGTGGCTGCGCTCGATTGCCGTGGGAAACCTCGCCGGAGCCGATCCCGCCACGCTGCAACTGGACATCACCCGTGACAAGCCGGTGGACGACAATGCCTTCCAGGTCGAGCTGGCAACCATCGTCGAGAACAGCTTCAACATCCATCAGGACGGCACCAAACTGCTGTTCCGCGAGGAAGAGAATCCTCGCGCCAAGCTCATGGCCTACGCGCGCAACGACAAGCTGTTCGCCGACGGCGCGGATCAGGCGCAGCTCGCCAAGCAGGTGCGCTACGTCATCGGCGGCAGCGACGAGGTCGCTAAGACCTTCCGCGTGATCGCACTGCCCAAGTCGTGGGTCAACGATCCGTGGACGGCGCTTGATGAAGCCGAGCAGCCCGACAAATGGGATGACCGTCTGCCCATCCTCGTACTGCCGGAGGAAGCCGACAAGCTTGACGCCACGCTGGGGCGTTGGCTCAAAGACCAGTTGCAGAAGCGCCGCAACACCGTGCGCTTCCTGCTGCCGCGCGCGGGCAGTACCAACTCCTTCATGGATCGCGACCTGCTCATCCTTGCCCGCGCCGAAATGAAGGCCCAGGAATGGGGTGGCCATAACCCCGAATACAAGAAGCTGCACAAGGAATTCGAGAACACTCTGCGCGACAACCTCAAGAAGCGCTTCGACCGTTTCGCCGTGCTGCAACGCTGGAATTTCGCCGACCCCGCGCAGTGCAAGTTCAGTGTCGAGCGTCTCGACAAGCAGGGCTCGCAGATTCCCGAAGCCATCGAGGAGGCGCTGACCGGCGACCTGTTCGTGCCGGAGGACTTCGAGGATCTGGTGCTCGAATACGCCAGCAACAACGAATCGGTCGGCAAGCTGCTGCGCGAGCTGCAGGAGCCGCGTCCGGCCGGGCAGGACTGCATCCCTTGGCTGGGCGAAACGGCGATGAAGGAACGCCTGCTGCGTTTGTGCGCCAAGGGCAAGGTCGCCATCAATGTGCGTGGCATGGAGTACCTGCAAACGAACCCGGGTGAGGACGAGGACACCGCGTGGCGGCGTCTGCGCCCCAAGCTCTCGCTCACGGGCCGCCACCTCGACGACGTGTTCGTGATGCTGCCATCGGCTGTGCCCGCAACGGGTGGCTCAACGCCGCCTGCGCCGTCGCCGGGTGGTACGCCATCCGGTGGTGGCGCGACCCCCACGCCGGGCGTGCCCGACCCCACACCCGCTGGCTCGCCCGCTCCCACGCCAGGGCCCACGCCGGGCGGCATCTTCGGCGGCGACGGCGACACCACCAAGCCGCGCGCGGCTCTGTCGAACCCCGCCACGTCGCCGCTCAACCTGATCGGCAAGATCGAAGGCTGGGGGATTGGCCCGGCCACCAAGGTCGCGGAGGTGTCCATCAAGGTGTCCGCCGCCACCGGGGCGCAGCTCAAGGAACTGCTCAAGAAGCTCCCCGAAGGGATGACCTTCGAGCTGAATCTTGAAAAGGAGGACGACTGATGGCCCTGACTGCCAGCGCCTTGCAGGCTCTGACCCAAGGCTCCGACGCCGATGCTTGGCGCGTCATCGTCGATCAGGCTGTCGAGATCGCCAGAAAGGCGCTGGCCGCAGGCAATGCGCCAAGCGAGATCGTCCGGCGCGACCGCGAGATCGGCGCACTGGATCTTTTCCTCTCCTCCAGCGGCTGGGACTTGTGGCAAGCCTTCGGCGACAGCGTGGAGCGCACCTCAGATCGCCTGACGCGTTGGTGGGCCGAGCCCTTCAGCGCCAAGGCGGTGCTGATTCTCGACGGCCTTTCCCTGCGCGAACTGCCGTGGCTGTTGCAGGGCGCGAAGGAGCGCGGCTTCACCACGCGTGAGGTCGCTGCCTGTGCCTCCGAGCTGCCCGGCGAAACCGATGAATTTGCCCGCGCGCTCGGCTTCGCCAGCCGCAGCAAACTCCAGAACAACGGTGGCGGTCTCGCGCACAAGCTGCAAGCCGCGAACACCGAAACCGTGGACTTGCCGTGGAAGGACTGCCAAGCCCTGATCGGCAGGGCGCCGAACCAAATCTTCTGGCACCACTGGCCCGACGCCAAGCTGCACGACGGCTCCGGCGCAGGCCAGGGGCTGGAGCCGCTGACCAAGGACGTGGCCGAGCAGTTGTCCAGTGATGACTTCTGGGCCTTCGTCGAGCGCCTCGCCACCGGGCGGCGGCTGGTCATCACTTCCGATCACGGCTACGCGGCCACTGGCTACTTCCCCGATGCCGATGGCGAGGTCGGCCAGTTCCTCAAGCAGACGTTTGGAAGCTCGCGCAGCAAGACAGGGACCGGCGACACCGGCCCCTTCGTGCCGCCGGTGGCATTGCAGATCAACAGCCCTCACGGCGCGCACCTGCTGGCTCTTGGCCGCAGGAAGTGGCGCAGCCAGGGCGGCTACCCGACGCTCACGCATGGCGGCTTGTCGCTGCTGGAAGTGTTGTCGCCCTTCGTCGAGCTGACCAAGTAAGGATTGCGGCTGATGGCCACCAAGAAAGAACTACTCCAACAAGAAGTTGCCAAAGCCGTCGGCGCAGGCAAGGCGGTCGCACTCGAAACCGTCGACTTCAACGACCCGAACCGCCCCAAGACCTGCCTGGAGGTGGATTTCCCCATCCTGCCGGTCAATCAGGTGGCGATCATCGAAGGCAACGCGGGCAAGCCGATCTACCAGATGTCGAAATGGTGGGCACGGCGGCGCTCCAGCGTGTTCCGTTCGATGTTGATCGCGGCAGCTACCAAAGCGCCGGACGACCCTTCGCACGCGGCCAAGCTGGTGTGGGACAACTACTACGCCAACCACCAGAAGAAAGGCGCGTTCAAGCACCTGAAGGTGGCGGACATCTTCATGGGCGGTGGCACCACGCTGGTGGAAGGCTCCCGCCTCGGGATGCAGATGGTCGGCAACGACCTCAACCCGGTCGCGTGGTTCGTGGTGAAGCAGGAACTGGCCAATGTCGATTTGGAGCAGGTGAAGAAGCTCCTCGCCGACATCGAGGCCGAGGTTAAGCCGCAGATCATGCCGTACTACTACTGCGACGGCCCGCAAGGAGAGAAAGGCACATGGACGCACCTGCCCACGGGCAAGGTGATGCCCGCCGATTTCGATCCGCTCGCCATTCCGCGCGGCGAGCGCAAGGACTACAAGTACGAAGGCCCGGAAATCATCTACACCTTCTGGGCCAAGCACGGGCCGTGTCAGGTGACCGGCTGCGGCCACCGCACGCCGATCATGACCAGCCCGGTGATGGCGGTGAAGGCGCTCACCGTCAAGCATTGGGTACACAACTGCGGCAAGTGTGGCGAGAGCTTCGACGTGGAGGAAGAAGCCGCGCGCATGGCACCCGATGCGCCGTTCTACGTCGCGCCCACCGAAGCTCCTTACTCCGTGCTTGACCGTAGGAAAGGCGTGATCTGCCCTCACTGCGGCCACACCGCGATGGCGAATCTGGGCAAGGGCAAGAACAAGAAGGTGGAACTGAGCCTGTTGGTGCATCCTCAATGGCTGGCGGGCGAAGCGAGGCAGGATGCAAACGGCCAGCCCTACGGCGGTTCGGCGCAGGACGACGTGACGGCGACCGCGCGCTGGGATGCGGCACGCGCCGCGAAGATTCGCCTGCTGGAGGTGCGCGGAGCGCTGCCGGATGAAGTGACCGACCCGGAAACGGGTATCACCTTTGCGCCCGAGAAAGGCACAGTGCCGAAGAAATCGCACTACGCCTGCTCGGCCTGCGGCACGGTGCAGGATGTTCTGACCACCATCAAGGCCACGGGCAAGACCGGGCCGATGGCAGCCTATGCGATACAGGGCTACGCCCCCAAGCGAGACGAAGCGGGCAAGCCTTACAGCGGTCGGTTCTTCGCTGCCTACGAAACGGCGCAAGCCCGGCAATACGAGAGCGCCTTAGCGGAATGGGAAGCACGCAAGGATGCTGACCTGAAGGATTACTGGCCGCGTTCCGAAGTGCCCTATGGTTTTATGACTCACATGAATAACGGTGGGATTCCAAACCACGGTTACACGCACTGGTGGACGATGTTCAGCGGCAAGCAATTGTTGATCGTCTCACAAATCTTGAAAGCCATTGTCACGCTTGGAGAATTTGATTTAGCCGTTCGCGAGTACGTGCTTGCGGTGTTTCAAAACTACGTTCGTTATCAGAATAGCTTCTGCTTTTGGCATGTCGGAAAGGACCACATCGTTCCGCACATGAGCAACAACAACTACCACCCCAAAAGCACAATTGTCGAGAATTCGGTCTTCCCTCCCACGGGCATGGGTAACTGGTATTCATGTACACAACCTTTGTTCGAAGCTGCCGAATGGCGAGGTCGTCCCTGGGACACAGTCAGCATCGCAAATTTGCATCGAATCGATTCGCGCCTTGCGGACAACTTCGCCTCGAAAGGCGACAAGACATTTCCCGATGATCCCTGCCTCGGTGCCACGACGTACTGTGGCTCTTCTACCGAGCTTGCGTTTGCGCCAGACTTGAGCCTCGACCTGGTTATTACCGATCCACCCTTCGGCGGCCTACTGCATTACTCGGAGCTGGCTGATTTCTTCTACGTCTGGCTGCGCCTCGCGCTGAAGGGAAAGTACCCCGAATACTTCAGCGCCGACTACACGCCCAAGTCGCTGGAGGCGGTCGCCAACCGCGCGCGCGAACCGGAAGACCCGGACGGCTTCTACCAGCGCTTGCTCACTCAGTGCTGGCGCGAGGCACATCGTGCGCTCAAACCTGGCGGCATCCTGGCTTTCACCTTCCACCACAGCGAGGACGAACCGTGGGTGGCGGTGCTGGAGTCGCTGTTCGACGCGGGCTACTACCTCGAAGCGACCTACCCCATCCGCTCTGACGAGACCAAGGGCGAAGGCTCGAAGCCGGGAACGTTTGGCTCACAGACCATCGAGTACGACATCATCCACGTCTGCCGCAAACGCACCGAAGAACCCAAGCCGGTGAGCTGGGGCCGGATGCGACGCGAGGTGATGGCCGATGTGCGCCAGTTGCAGGCGATGTTGGAGAACCACGCCAAGGAAGGCTTGCCCGCCGCCGACATCCAGGTGATCCGGCGCGGCAAGGCGCTGGAATACTTCTCGCGCCACTACGGCAAGGTGTATGTGGACGAAGGCCGGACCATCTCCGTTCGCGACGCGCTGGTGGGTATCAACCAGCTCATCGACGAAGATGCCGACAAGGGCAGGGAAGCGCCGCCGGTCAACGCTGAGCCGATCACACGCCAGTTCCTGCGCACCTTCGGAAACGCGCCTGAGTTGAAGCGCGACCAGTTGCAGAAGTTTCTCAAGGGCTCGATCACCACGCCGGACGAGTTCGTGCAACGCGGCTGGTGCACTGAGAAGAACAAGGTGTTCACCCGCGCCGACGCGCTGCAGTTCGCCCGCGAGTGGTCGGGCAAGCACCGCCGCAAGCTGACCTCCGATCTGGATCAGGCGCTGGTGCTGATCGGCGCGTGCTTCGACGGTAGCGGCATCAACGCCTCGGACACGCTGAAGAACGACAACTTCAAGCCGCACGTCGCGCTGAAGCCGCTGCTGGAATGGCTGCAACGCAACGGCCCGGATCAGACCACCCGCAACGCAGCCTCGCGTGCGGTGTCCATCCACAACGCATGGCACGCGAGCCAGGCACCCCAGCCCGCGCAGGGTTCCTTGTTCGATGACGAAGGGGAGTACGAACAATGAGACAACTGCGCGACCCGGTCTGGCAGGTGCGCGGCACCAGTTGGGTGTGGGACGAAGAGGCCCGCAACCAGATCTGCGCAGCCAGCGAGGTCTGGAGCCTGCGCCAGTTCCTCCGTGCGAAGGGAAACTGGCCGGACGACCTGCCCAGCAATGGCGGCAGGACGCTGGTGGTGGCTGGGCTGGATGGCAGCCTCGATCTGCTGACGCCGGGCGATGCCGAAGCGTGGCTGGGCGATGCGATCAAGCCCGCCATCCTGTCGTTTCAAGATGAGTTGGGAAGCGATGGCGCGCTGGTCTTCTGGCTACCCGGCGGCCACAGCCGCGTCAGGGCGAATACCGCCACCGATGAGGTGGGTTGGCTATGCCACGCGCCCCACGGGCATCAGATCGACCTCGGCCGCATCTTGTGGGGCCAAGCGAACGAGTACCCGCAGGAGATTCTGCTGCGCGACGGCGGCAGGCCCGCTGGCCTGTTCCACCTGCGGATTACTTGAGGGTGGCTGCGTGACGGCAGAGATTCAGTTCCAACCCGGCGAGCGCATCACTCACCACGAGTACGGACAGGGTGTCGTCCTCGACCCGGCGCGTGACGGCTATTTGCGCGCGTTCTTCGGCGTCGGCGAACGCCGGGTGCCGGTGGCGTCGCTGCGGCGCGAGCTCACGCGCACCGAGCGCATCCTGCGCGCCGTGGATGGCGGCGCGGAGCGCTCGCGCAAGGCATGGCTGTCCTACGAGGCGCACGCGCTGCCGGTGATGGAAAGCGCCTCGGCGCTGACCTCGGCCAAGATCGACCTGCTGCCGCATCAAGTGGTGCTGACGCACCGCATTGCCACCGCCTCGCCCCGACGCTACCTGATCGCTGACGAGGTGGGTTTGGGCAAGACGATCGAAGCCGCGCTGATCCTGCGCGAGTTGGCCAGTCGGGGCGAATTGACTCGTGCGCTGATGGTGGTGCCTGCGGGCCTTGTGAACAACTGGCACCGCGAGCTGAACGAGGTGTTCAACCTCGACTTCGAGGTGTTCGGCTCCGAGGGCGACATCACCGACCGCAAGACCAATGCATTCGCCAAGCACGACCGGCTAATCGCCAGCATCGACACGCTGAAGCGGCCGGAGCGCATCAAGCGCCTGCTGGATGCGCCGCGCTGGGATCTGGTGGTGTTCGACGAAGCGCATCACCTCACGGCCTACAAGACGGGCGGCAAGGTGCGAAAGACCGAGAACTACAAGCTGGCCGAAGCGCTGAAGGATCACTCGCGCGACCTCGTGCTGCTATCGGCCACGCCGCACCAGGGCAATCACTTTCAGTTCTGGATGCTGGCGCAACTGCTGAACCCGACGCTGTTCCGCAGCCCCGAGGAGATGTTGGAGGAGCGGCACCGGCTCAATACCGTAATGTTCCGCCGCACCAAGGCAGACGCCTGTCAGCCCGATGGCTCGCCGCTGTTCGCGCGGCGCTGGGTTCACACCGAATCCTTCGTGATGAACCCAGCGGAGCGGCTGTTCTACGAGAAGCTACGCGAGTACCTGGAGGACGGCTTCGACCTCGCGCGCCGCCAAGGCAACCAGGGGCGTGCGCTGGGCTTCCTGATGGCGATTTTCCAGAAGATCGCGGCATCGAGCTTCGCTGCCGTGCGTCGCACGCTCAAGCGCCGCCTGCTGATGCTCACGCTGCACGAAGCGTTTCTGCGCGACAAGGAACTGGACATCGAAGGCCGTGAGCGCCTGACCGAGGAAGCGCGAGAACTGATCCATCAGGAGTTCAACCTGTCCCGCGACAGCGTCGGGCGCAGCGAGGTAGATCGCGTGCTGGCCGATCTGAAGTACCGGCTGGTCAAGAAGCTGGACGAAGAGGCGCTGGAGATGGCTTCAGACCCTTACGGCAGCGAGTATTCGGCCACGCACGCCGAAGAAGCCGCGTCGGCGGTGGTGGACCTGCATCTGCCGGAGGAACGCCTGCGCATCGGCGACCTGCTGCGCGTGTTCCCGACAGAGCGCGAAACCAAGATGCAAAAGCTGCTCGACGGCTTGGGCACGCTGTGGCGGCAGAACCCCAACGAGAAGATCGTGATCTTCGCCACCTACCTCGGCACGGTGGACATGATCGCCCGCGAGATCGAGCAGACCTTTCCCGGCCAGGGCGTCGCCGTGCTGCGCGGCGGTGATCACGGTGCGAAGGTGGCGGCGGAGCGTCGCTTCCGCCTGAAGGACGGCCCGCGCGTGCTGGTCTGCACGGCGGCCGGGCGCGAAGGCATCAACCTGCAGTTCGCCCGCGTCTTGTTCAATTTCGACCTACCGTGGAACCCGATGGATATGGAGCAGCGCATCGGGCGCATCCATCGCTACGGCCAGAGCCATACCGCGCAGGTCTACAACCTCGTGCTGTCGGACACCATCGAAGGCCGCATCTTTTTGCTGCTCGACGAGAAGCTGACCGAGATCGCGCGCACGGTCGGCAAGGTGGATGAGCAGGGCAATGTGGCCGAAGACCTGCGTGCGCAGATTCTGGGGCAGTTGTCGGAACGCTTGAACTACGACCGCCTGTACCAGGAGGCGCTGTCCGACCCGGAGCTGAAGCGCACGCAGGTAGAGCTGGAGGCGGCGCTGTCGAACTCCCGCGAGGCGCGACAGGTGGTGTTCGACCTGTTCCAAAATCTCGACGGATTCAGTCTCGACGACTACAAGCCCTTCTCGGACGTGTCGTCTGGTCTGGATCGGTTGGTGCGCTTCCTCTCAGCGGCGGTCGCGGATCGCCAGCAGAAGTTGGTCAAAGTGGACGATGCGACCTACGACCTCGTCACCGCCGAAGGTACCCGCCGCGCCCGCTTCACACTGAGCCGCGAAGCCGCGACCAATCAGGACGATCTGCAGCTGATGGGCTTGGATCACCCCTTGGTGCAAGACGAGTTGGGTCGCTGGCGAAGCGTGCCGCCGGAGGAAGTCGGCATCGCCGTGTCCGGCGACGTCGACGAGCCAGTGCTGCTGTCGCTGTGGCTGGTTGAAGCATCCGCTGGCAAGGGCGAGCGCCGCGTGGTGGTGCAGCCCATCGCCGTCAAGCAGGACGGCACGCGCGTTCCAGCGGTCGAGCGCCTATGCGAGAAGTACCTGCGAGCGCCATCCGCCACGCGGACTTTCCAGCCGGAGCAACGGATCGACTTGTTTTCCGGGGTGGTCGAGCCGACCTTGCAACGGGAGCTGAAGCATAAAGGGGCGGCGAGCGGGGACGGCAGCTATTCGGCGGAGCTGATCGGCTACGTCGAAATCGCCGTAAGCGAGAACTGATGCTTGTAGCAGGCGAATTGGCTGGCCTTGAAGGCTGTGGCTATGTGGGGTGGCCACAGCCTTCGAGGCGAGGCCTAAGGGATTGACGAGACGATTAATTGGTAGCACGCTCTCCTCACGGAGCCTAGAAACTCCGCACACAGCGGTACCCACCTCCGACAAACCGGTGGGTTTTTTTGTGCTTGCATGCTTTAGGCAGGTGCAACCGACGCAACGTCTGTGTCGGGAGGGCGGTGAATACAACACCCGCAAGGGGAATAAGCCCGCCGGCTGTGTGCGGTTTCTAGCCTCCCGACTTCCCGTCCGCCATTTGCGGCGGACGGCCACTTCATGGAAGGAGAGGCGACGATGTCGGAATACAGAGCGGACGATCTTGAAATGGCGGGCTATTTTCTGCCCGAAGAAAGCCAGTTCCAGCTGGTGCGGCTGGGCGAGTTCATCAAGTTCCTCGCAAGACTGGCAGAGCCACGCAGCGTGGCCGAAGAGCGGGAGGCCGCGCCGAAGGTGCGAGCGGGCGAGCTAGCGGTGTGCATGGAATTGCTCGCGGAGCAGATGGACATGGTGCTACGCGAGGTGTCGTGGACGGCGCAGCGTCAGTCTCCGTATCAGCCACAGGGCTACGGCGCCGATAGCGGGGCGCCATGACGGGTCCTCCTCTGCGGTAGGCGAGTCGCCATTCGCCCATGCTTGCAGTCTCCGGTCGACGGAGTCGCCGCTGTTGTGCAGCCCGTCGCTTGCGGCTACCGGCGCCACCGCGGCCGGGCCGATGCCGTGTCCGCACTGATACATGTGAAGAGGGCGTGCGGCAACTACATCGAACGCACCGGCACCGACTGCGCCTGCACGGTCTCCTGCTGTTGGCTACGTTGCAGTTCCTCTGACCTGACTTGCTGCTGCACCGCCTCCAGTTGCGCGAAGCGCTGTTCCGCCGGTACCGCGAGCGCGTCCTGTATGGGCATGTGCGCTCGGTGTGCGGCGGGGTCGGGCGATGGGTGGCCGGTGCGCCACAGGTGCACCACCTCGCCGCTGCCCAAGGTGGCGGTTGGCTTGTTGGCGGCGATCTTCAGGTCGTCCCTCGCCGTGAATCCCTTTTCGCCCGCCAGCAGCAACAGGCTTGCGCTCAGCCGCTCGCTGTTCTCGTCCCACGGTTTGCCTGCTTGTTGATCCAGCCCGCGCACGCCATCGCGAATCTTCTCGAACAACGGGGTGTCGGGATGTCCAGGGTCGCCCGGCTGGGTGCGTCCTGCTTGCGACGGGGCGAGCTCGGGCGTTGGACTGATGTGCTGGTGGGAATCCTGGGTGTGTTGCAGCAGGCCGGGTGTTGGCGGGGTCGTACTGGTATCCCAGAACGCCTGAGGGGTGGCTGTGCTGCCTTGCGGCAAAGCGATGCCGTTGCGCTCCAGCAAGGTCTCATTGAAGTGCAGGCGTTGCATGTTCAGATGCATTTGCGGCGCGACGCCGCGGATGGAGTGCGCGTTTTCTCTGTCGATCTTGATCGCGCGGCTCAGTGCCAAGGCGCCGTAGTAATTGGGGTAGTCCGAGTCGCCGTGATAGCCGATGCCGGTTGTCTGATCCACTGACAGGCCAGGCGTGCCTTTGGGAAGCTTGTCGAAGTAGTAGTGCCCTTGTGCGGCAATGTTCTCCGGCGTCATCGGGAGCGAACCGTCCGCATTGAAGCTGAGTCCTGGTCGTGCTCTGGCTTGACTAGGATTGGCCGGGTCTGCTTCGACAAAGTCCTTGATGCGGCTATTCGGAATGCCTTTCATGGCGGTCAGATCGACCTGAGGGTTGATCTGACGCTCTCGATCGATCAATGCGTTCCAGCCCGAAATTTGTGCCTTGGCCTCATCCTCCCGGTTTCTTGCAACCAGGTTTTCGATAGGAACCGTGTAGTCGTTGATCGGATTGTTGTCGCTGGCGATCGCCTTCACGGCGGAATCGAATTGACGATAGGCGCCGACCATCGGCACTTGATTGAAGGCGTGTTGGGTCTCGTGGCCCAGTACGAATGTCAGGTCGGTAGCGCCGTTCTGATTGAACCGGCTTGGCGATTGCCCCAGCGTAGTAGGCGGGATGCTCATCGTCTTGTTTGCAGGATTGAAGGTTCCGCCTGCGACAGTTCCGCTAAGAGGTGCAAAATTCTCAAGCAACATGTGCTGTTGCCGGTTGCTACTGGTGTTGCTGTCGATCGTGGTGACCGCTCGCTTCATTTCGGTGGCCAGTGCGGGCGAGCTGTTGATCGTCGCTTGCAGATTGGTGACCATGTCTTGGGTCACCGCATGGCTTTGCTGGTTGGCGTCTACATAGGTGGTGTGAGCGAAGCGTATGCTCATCTCCTGCAGACGCAGAGTACCGCGCAAATCTTCTGCAGCGGCGGAGCCGGGTTGGAGTGTGGGAAGGGTGACAACCCCGGACGACTTGTCGTAAGACCCGATCAACGATTGGGAGCCGCTTTGGCTCAATGCGAAGCCGCTCAAATGACCGTTGGCAGCTTCTTGATTCAGGCGCTGTGTAAGGTCCTGATCTGCAGCAATGGTTGCGCGCAACTGTGCTGCCTGATCGGCGGTGACTCCGGGCTGGCTGCCGAATCGCGCCAAGGCCGCCTGCAACTGTGCGTTAGCTTCTGGCATTGTCGTCACCCTTCTAGTTTGTGGAGGCTGATCGCTTCGATGCAGGTTCCGCCAGGTGCGTCTGGAGACTTCAGTGCTTTGTTCTGGGGGATGATTTGGATGTAAAGATCGTTGCGCGAATAATAGAAGGAAAGCGCCCAGCCGAACTCGTTGTAGGACGTTGGCTCGGGCTTGAAGCCGTGCTTCTTCAAGGAGTCATCGTAGTTTTTCAATATCAGGTCGCATGGCGGTGAATTTGCTTCATTTGTACCTCCTGCTGCGGATATTTCCAGATTTACATTCGAGTATCTTGGAAATTTCTCGTCGAAGTTGTAGGTGAGGTTGTACTTCCAGTTTTCTTGGGAATTCAGTACGTAGAACCCGGAATTTTTCGCTTCATCCCTGGTGAATGGGACGTCCATGAGCCGTTGCAGCGACTCCGCGGACAGGTCATCGAATTTGTCGATAGTCTCTATCATCGCTAGGAAGCGATGGCCCAGTTCGGCTGGCGTCATTTCCGTGTGCTCCTTCATGTTTCCTGCTTGTCGCTCGTTGGCTGCCAAGCCGGTGGTTGCGCAGGATGTTGATAGAAAGATGATTGCTATGGCCAATGGAATCGTTGAAGTTGCTTTCACGTTGCCTGCTCCATTTTTGCTGGCCTGGACGTTGCTTCTTCTTGCGCCGCACAACGACGTCGACCTCAAACGTTTATGTTTGGGTGTCCCATGGATGTCTTCTTTTTGATCGGAGCAATGGTGCATACGCATCCACCATTTGCTTTGCATAAGCGTTAATAGCTCGTTGGCTTGCCGCTTTCGATAGGGTACTGCGCTGCCGGGCTGATGTCGTAGACCATGGGGATGGCACGGATCGCCTTCCGTTCAGGGCGTTTAGGGCCGACGCTGCGGATCTGCTGGACCATTGTGTCATCGGGGTGGTCGGCACGTGTGGGATCCGGTAAGTGCTGCCTTTCCTGCCCCTCCGCTGCGTGATACCGCAGCTCCTCGGTGCGTTCCGGCGACAGCATGCGGTTGCCGATGCCCGGTTCGAGGCGCCTAGGGAAGCGCTGCACCGGCACATCCATTAGTTCGCCGAAGGTGCGGTAGGCGGAGTTGCTGTTGATGGTCTCGCCGAAGACCTTGAAGCCGTAGTTCGGATAGTCGCGGTCCTGGGCGTTGAGTTCCTGCACGGCGCGCACCGCGGTGTTCCAGCGCTCCAGGATCTCGTGCTTGTCGCCGGTGGCGACCGTGCGCGCCGGTTGGCCGTCGCGGATGTAGCTGGTGCTGTCGACCTTTTCGCCGATGGAGCGGGCGTACGCAGGATCGTGCGGGTGGTGCCAGGCGCGCAGCGAGTGCCGGGTGGCGTGGGTGCCGATGGGGATGGCCTGGCCGGTCTGGCGATCGGTGGCCAGGCCATGCAGTTCCGCCACGGCCTTGCCGTGTTCGTCCCGTAACACCCAGAAGGCGTGGCCGGCGATGCCGATGACGCCGAGCGAGCGGGCTTCGATGGCGTAACTGGGCATGGTCATGTCCTTCCTTGATCGCTGTGATGGCGCGGGCGGCAGAACTGCCGTGTCCTATTCGGGCTCACTGCGATTGCGCGGCGATACAGCGGTCCAGCGCGATCTTGAGATCCTGCATCGCCTTGTCGACACCCAGGTCGACGAAATAGGCGCCGGCGCCCTTGAGGGCGAGCCTGGCCTGGTTGGCGCCCGGTGGGCGCTCCAGGCGCAGGCGAAAACCGCTGCGGTTCGTTTCCGGAAAATCGCCCGATTCCAGGATGCCTCGCGCCGGGTCTTCGCGGGTGACCTTGGGCCAGGAGCTGCTCGTCTCCGACAGGGTGGCGATGCTGGATTCGGCGCAGTCGAACAGGCGCTGGTTGGGCAGCTCGGCCGGGACGCTCATCACCGCCGAGGCCGTGGGCGTCTTGCGGGTGGCAGAGGGCATGCTGCATGCGCTGGCGACCAGCGCCAGGCCGGCGAATTGGGCGATGCGGTGCCATGGCGTCATGAGGACGTTCCTTGCGTGCGCGGTGGCGAGCTTCCTGCTCGGCGCATGATGCCGGATGCGTCTTGGGCTGTTGCGCGGTCAGCGCCGTGCGCGACGCCAGGCGATCAGGGCCACGGCAGCCAGGGCGGCGACGGTGCCGACGGCGGCGACCTGTGCGGCGCGCTTGGCGCGTTGTTCGCGCAGGCGCAGGGCGTCGCCGCTGGCGTTGTCGGCGGACAGCGGCGAGCGGTACACGCTGTGCGCGGCGGCGCGGCCGGAGACGGCGGCGCGGCGTGCGGGCGGGGTCGGGGCACTGTCGGTGGCGGTGTCGTCCACGGCGTGGACGGTGTCGGTGATCATGGTGGGTTGCATCCTCGGCGCTGCGTTCATGCGTGTCTGTCGATCGAGCGGTCGGTCGGTTGGTGGCTGACGCCCTATCTTTCCAAGCGCCACGTTAACGCGGCGCGGGGGAAAAGTAATGTGCAGGCGCCCCGGGTCCCGCTGGCGTTGGCTCAGCCGACCTGGCGGACCATCAGCAACACGCGGCTGCCGTAGGAATCGGCTTCCTGCACGGGCTGCCAGCCGTGGCGTGCGTACAGGCCGCCGTCCAAGTGCTCGGTCTGCAGGTACAGGGCGTCCAGGCCCAGGTCCGCGGCGTCGGCCAGGGCATGGGCGAGCAGGCGACCGGCGATGCCGCGCCCTCGATAGGCATCGGCGACGTACATGCCGCCCAACCAGTACGGATATTGCGGAAAGGCGTCCATTTCCCGGTATTTCAGCTGCACGGCGGCGATCAGTCGACGGCCGTCGAAGGCCGCCAGCACGCGCGGCAGGCCGTGCGCATCCGGGGCGCGCTGGAGCTGGCGCAGTTCGTCGTCCAGCGAGAAGCCGGCCTCGCGACCCCAGGCCGCGTGGTACCAGGCGGCGATCTGCGGCAGTTCCGGGGCGTGTTGGTCGAGATGACGGACGTTCATGCGTGCGAGCGTTGCGGTGGTGCGTGAACAGGGAAGTGTAAGCGGGGAACGCGCCTGGACCAGGGCAGGGCTGCGCGGCAGCCCGCGTCCGTGCGGGCTGTCGGCCCATCACGCATGCAATGGGACGCCACACGCGGCTTGAACAGCAGCCACGTCCACCCGCGTCTCCACGCGCTCACGCCGACAAGTTTGGCGATAATGCCGGACTGTTCCGTCAGGATCGCCGCATGACCGCTCTCACCGAACGTTACGCGCGCGCCGTGGACTACGCGCGCATCGCCCACGCCGGCCAGTTCCGCAAGGGCGGCACGGTGCCGTATCTGAGCCACGTGCTGGGCGTGTCGACGCTGGTGCTGGAGGCCGGCGGCGACGAGGACCAGGCGATCGCGGCGCTGCTGCACGACGTGGTGGAGGATTGCGGCGCCGGCCATGAGGGCGTGATCCGCGCGCAGTTCGGCGAGGTGGTGGCGGACATGGTGATGGCGTGTACCGACGCCACGGCCGAGCGCAAGGCGGTGCCCGCGGACGTGCCGGCCAAGCGCCGCGACTGGCGCATCCGCAAGCAGGCGTACCTGGCGCACTTGGCCGAGGCCCCGGACGCGGTGCTGCTGGTGTCGGCCTGCGACAAGCTCTACAACGCGCGCAGCATCGTCGCCGACCTGGAAGACCCCGAGGTCGGCACCGCGGTGTTCGAGCGCTTCACCGCCGGCCGCGACGGCACGCTGTGGTACTACCAGGCGCTGCATGCGATCTATGCCGAACGCGGCGTGGCGGTGCTGCGCGCGTTCGCCAGTGCGGTGACGCGGATGCAGGCGCTGGCGGCGCGCGCTGAGGATGCCGACACGCTGACGGCGCCCGTGGTGGGTTGATCTCCGCCTCAACGGCGCTGCGTGCCGCTACGCTACCGAACACGCCGCAGCAAAGTCGCCGCGACACGCCCATGGCAGCCGACCGGCTAAGCTTGCGCGCTCCTTCGCGTTGCCGGTCCTGCCCATGTCCACGCCTCCCGCTTTCGCCGCTTCCGGCTTCGTGCGCGTCCGTGGCGCGCGCGAGCACAACCTCAAGGATGTGGACGTGGAGCTGCCGCGCGATGCGCTGGTGGTGTTCACCGGCGTGTCTGGTTCGGGCAAGTCGTCGCTGGCGTTCGGCACGCTGTTCGCCGAGGCGCAGCGGCGCTATCTGGATTCGATCTCGCCGTATGCGCGGCGCCTGATCGACCAGGCCGGCGTGGCCGACGTGGACGCCATCGACGGCCTGCCGCCGGCGGTGGCGCTGCAGCAGCATCGCGGCGCGCCGAGCACGCGCTCGTCGGTCGGTAGCGTCACCACCATCTCCAACTCGCTGCGCATGCTGTATTCGCGTGCCGGCACCTATCCGCCGGGGCAGGACATCATCCACGCCGACGGCTTCTCGCCGAACACGCCGGCCGGTGCCTGCCCCACCTGCCATGGGCTGGGGCGCATCTACGACGCGACCGAGGCGTCGATGGTGCCGGACCGTTCGCTGAGCATCCGCGAGCGCGCGGTGGCGGCGTGGCCGCCGGCCTGGCACGGGCAGAACCTGCGCGACATCCTCACCACGCTCGGCCACGATGTCGACGTGCCGTGGGCGAAATTACCGAAGAAGACCCGCGACTGGATCCTGTACACCGACGAGCAACCGACCGTGCCGGTGTATCCCGGCTTCACCCTGGCCGAGACCCAGCGTGCGCTCAAGCGCAAGCAGGAGCCGGCGTACATGGGCACCTTCAGCAGCGCGCGCCGTTACGTGCTGCATACCTTCGCCAGCACGCAGAGCGCGCTGATCAAGAAACGCGTGGCGCAATACCTGATCAGCACCGCGTGCCCCAGTTGCGACGGCAAGCGGCTGCGCCGCGAGGCGCTGTCGGTGACCTTCGCCGGGCTGGACATCGGCGCACTGTCGCAGCGCCCGCTCGGCGAGGTGGCCGAGCTGCTGCGGCCCGCGGCGGAAGGCCGCATGCAGGGCCGATCGCGGCATCCGGAGCAGGCGCTGGCCGCGCAGCGCATCGCCCAGGACCTGCTGGCGCGGATCCAGGTGGTGGAGGCGTTGGGCCTGGGTTATCTGACCCTGGAGCGCAGCACGCCGACGCTGTCGCCCGGCGAACTGCAGCGGCTGCGCCTGGCCACGCAGATCCGCTCGCAACTGTTCGGCGTGGTCTACGTGATGGACGAGCCGTCGGCAGGCCTGCATCCGGCCGACACGCAGGCGTTGCTGGGCGCGCTGGACCAGCTCAAGGGCGCGGGCAATTCGCTGTTCGTGGTCGAGCACGAGATCGACGTGATCCGTCATGCCGACTGGATCGTCGATGTCGGCCCCGGTGCCGGCGAGCACGGCGGGCAGGTGCTGTACAGCGGTCCGCCGGTGGGATTGGCGCAGGTGCAGGCCTCGTCCACGCGCCGCTACCTGTTCGCCGAACCGCACGCCGCTGCGCATGCGCCGCGCTCGCCGGAGGCCTGGCTGCAGTTGCGCGAGGTCAGCCGCAACAACGTGGTCGCGCTGGACGTGGACATCCCGCTGGGCGTGTTCACCACGGTCACCGGCGTGTCCGGCTCGGGCAAGTCCTCGCTGGTCAGCCAGGCGCTGGTGGAATTGCTGGGCACGCAACTGGGGCAGGCGCCGGCCGAGGCGGACGAGGAACTGGATCCGCTGGAGCGCGGTGCGCGTGTCGCCACCGATGGCTACATTGCCGGCGGCCTGGAACACGTGCGGCGGCTGGTGCAGGTGGACCAGGCGCCGATCGGGCGCACGCCGCGCTCCAACCTGGCGACCTACACCGGCCTGTTCGACCATGTGCGCAAGCGTTTTGCGGCCACGCCGGCAGCGCGCAAGCGCAAGTACGACGCCGGGCGCTTTTCGTTCAACGTGGCCAAGGGCCGCTGCGAGACCTGCGAAGGCGAGGGCGCGGTGAGCGTGGAGCTGCTGTTCATGCCTAGCGTGTATGCGCCGTGCCCGACCTGCCATGGCGCGCGCTACAACGCCAAGACGCTGGAGATCGAACTGCGCGGCCAGAACATCGCACAGGTGCTGCGCATGACCGTGGCGCAGGCGCTGGATTTCTTTGCCGACGATGCGGCGATCGCGCGGCCGCTGCAGGTGCTGATGGAGGTGGGTCTGGGCTATCTGCGCCTGGGCCAGCCGGCCACCGAACTGTCCGGCGGCGAGGCGCAGCGGATCAAGCTGGCCAGCGAGCTGCAGCGCGCACAGCGCCGCGGCACCGTGTACGTGCTGGACGAACCCACCACCGGCCTGCATCCGGCCGACGTGGACACGCTGCTGCGGCAATTGCGCGGGCTGGTGGAGGCGGGCAACACCGTGGTGGCGGTGGAGCACGACATGCGCGTGGCCGCGGCCAGCGACTGGATCATCGACATGGGGCCAGGCGCGGGCGGGGCGGGCGGCAAGGTCGTGGCGGCGGGCGTACCGGGAGTGGTGGCGACGCATGCAGGCAGCCGAACGGCGCCTTTCCTGGCTGCGGAATTGGCGGGGTAGTCGCGCGCGTCGCGGCGCGTGGTCTTCGTCAGTTCCGACACGGCGAGGGCATGCCGGAATGCACGATGATGCAGTCGCAGCGAGCGAAGCCTGCCGGGTGCCTGACCCTGCAAAGCGTCGGGACTGAAGTCCCTCCCACAGTGCACCCGGGTAAGGCTTCGCACGGCTCTGCGGGAAGGGCTCCGTGTAGTCTGAAAACCGCCTGGAGCCGCTCCCGCGATGAGGTCCCATGCCGCATCGCGCATCGCGCATCGCGCATTGTGACGCGACAGCCCGCAGTGCCGCCGACGTGAAACGCCGCCCACGTTGGCCACGCGCGGGCCACGGTGGCGACCGCGTGGCCGCCACCGCCAGCGGTTGCCGAGGCTGCGGCGATCAGCCCAGCAGTTCGAAGCTGGCCGTCAGCCCCGGTGCCTGCGCCGAGGGCGCGACCCACAGATCGAACTGGCCCGGTTCCACCGTCGGCTTGAGCGCCTGGCCCACGAACAGCAGATCCTCGCGGCGCAGCACGAAGTCCACGCTGGCGCTGCCGCCGGCCGGCACCGCGACCTTGCGGAAATCCTTCAGTTCGCGCACCGGGCGGGTGATGCTGGCGCTGCGGTCGCGGACGTACAGTTGCACCACTTCCTCGGCGTCGCGGTGGCCGCGGTTGTGGATGCGTGCGGCGATCTTCAGCGTGCCGCCGGCGGCCAGCCGCGACGTGCTCAAGGTCAGTTCGCCGTATTCGATGCGGCCATAGGTCAGGCCGTGGCCGAACGGGAACAGCGCGGTGTTGGAGATCGTGCGGTAGTGGGTGGTGAAGGGCGTCAGCGCGTTCGGGCGCGGATCCGGGCGACCGGTGGGCTTGTGCGCGTAGTAGTACGGCGACTGCCCGGATTCGTGCGGGAAGCTCACCGGCAGGCGCCCGGAGGGGCCGTGCACGCCGAGCAGGATGTCGGCCAGCGCCGGGCCGGAGGCCGAGCCGAGGAACCAGCTGACCAGGATCGCCGGCGCGTCCAGCACCGCGCCGTCGAGCACCAGCGCACGGCCATTGCTGAGCACCACCACCACCGGCGTGCCGGTGGCCGCCACGGCGGCCAGCAGCGACTGCTGCGCGCCGGGGATGCTGATGTCGGTGCGCGACTGCGCTTCGCCGGAGTAGCGCAGCGGTTCGCCGATCGCCAGGATCGCCACGTCGGCGGCGGTCGCCGCGGCCACCGCCGCCTGCACGCCGCCCGGCAGTGCGTGTTCGAACGCGCAGCCTTCCACCACCTGCAACGCGGCCGGATCGGCCAATTGCGCGCGCAGGGCCGTGGCCAGGTCGTTGCCGCTGTCGTCGCCGCCGAACAGCGTCCACGGTCCGGCGCTCTCCACCCAGTTGCTGGCCATCGGCCCGATCAGCGCGATGCGCTGGCCCTGGCGCTTGAGCGGCAGCAGTTCGCCCTCGTTCTTGAGCAGCACCACCGATTTGCGTGCGGCCTCGTGCGCCAGTGCCAGCGTCTCCGGGCGCCGCTGCCGCGCCTGCGCGCGCTCGGGCACGATGCGCAGGAACGGGTCGTCGAACAGGCCCAGCGCGGCCTTGAAGCGCAGCACGCGGCGCACCGCGTCGTCCAGCCGCGCCATCGGCACCGCACCGTCGGCGACCAGGCCAGGCAGGTGCTGCAGGTACAGCCCGCTCTGCATGCTGATGTCCACGCCGGCCAGGAACGCCAGCCGCGCCGCGTCGCGCGCATCGCGGGCGTAGCCGTGCGCGACCAGTTCCAGGTCGCCGGTGTAGTCGGAGACGACCAGGCCGCTGTAGTTCCACTCGCCGCGCAGCACCTGGCTCAGCAGCCAGGTGTTGGCGGTGGCGGGCACGCCGGACAGCTCGTTGAAGGAGGCCATGGTGGTCACCGCGCCAGCGCCGAAGGCGGCCTGGAACGGCGGGAAATACACCTCGCGCAGGGTGCGCTCGGAGATGTCGACGGTGTTGTAGTCCAGGCCGGCCTCGGCCGCGCCGTAGGCGGCGAAGTGCTTGGCGCAGGCGGCCAGCGCATCGGCATGGTCGATGCCCTCGCCCTGGAAGCCGCGCACGCGGGCCTCGGCGAAACGCCGGCCCAGCAGCACGTCCTCGCCGCTGCCTTCCACGCCGCGGCCCCAGCGCGCATCGCGGGCGATGTCGACCATCGGCGCGAAGGTCCAGTCGATGCCGACCGCGCTGGCTTCCAGTGCGGCGGCACGCGCGGTGCGTTGCGCCAGCTCCGGCTCGAAGCTGGCGGCTTCGCCCAGCGGCACCGGGAACACGGTGGTGAAGCCGTGGATCACATCGGCGGCGAACAGCATCGGGATCTTCAGCCGGCTCTCCAGCGCGGCCTGCTGCAGTTGCTGGTGCCAGCGCACGTTGGAGCCGTTGAAGATGCCGGTCAGGCGTCCGGCGCGCGCCGCGGCCAACTGGCCCTCGGCGGTGGGGCGCACGTTGACCGGATTGGCGGCGGCCGCCGCATCGGTCTGCTGCGCCGAACCGAACAGGGTCAGCTGGCCGGCCTTCTCTTCCGGCGTCATCCGCGCGATCAGCGCATCGATGAAGGCCGGCGTCTTCGCCGGCGTACGCGGCAGGGCCAGGCCCATCGGCACGTGCGACAGCAACGCGAACGAACCGGCGCCGAGCAACAGCCCGCGCCGCGTGGTACGAAACGTCATCGGCAAATCCCCTGTTTGGACCCCGATGGTCACGCTACCTCATCGGGAGCGAGAAGTTGTGATGCGGTGCACGATAATCGTGGGTCGGCAGGCGCGCTCCCTGGAACATCACCAGGCAGCCGCGTGATCGCGATGGGGCGACCGGCAGGGGCGATGCCGTCGCCAATCTGGGCGTAGACGTCGCGCTTGGCGCGGCCGCGCCTTGCTTGCTCAGCCCGCTACCAATCCAGCGTTTCCAGAAAGCGCGCGGCCTCGACGTCGCTGCCCAGATAGGCGGCCAGCGACGCGGCGACCGCGTTGCGGGCAGTGGCGCACAGCGCGGCGCTGTCGTCGAATGCGGCATCGCCGAGTTCGGCCATGGTGTTGGCCATGGTCGCCAGACCACCGAATGCGATCTCCAGGCTGGCGGCCAGCGGTCGGGGGCGCCATGCGCCGGCCCCGTGGAACGCGAACAGCACGCCGCCGCTGGCGGTGTCGAGGATGACAGGGTCCGCGCCCTGGTCCGCGATCACCAGCCAGTGGTCGTGCCAGGCGGCAATGGGCTTGCCGTCGATCGCGTTCCAGCGGTAGCCGGCCTGCAGCGCCCACAGCTTGCACAACGGCGGAATGTCGAGCGGGTTGCCGCCGAGTTGCAGCGACAGGCCGGTCGGGCCGGCCGTGGCGTCGCGGATGTCGCCCCATGGCCCCACCTGCGCATAAAAGTCGGCGAGCACCTGTGGCAGCGGCAGCGTGCCCTGCCAGTCGGATGCAGGTTGCGGACGCAGTTCGCCCCAGGAGGCGAGCAGCTTGCGGAGGGTGGCGTAGGACATCGGGCGTGTGGCGACAGTCGACCTGAGGCGCATTATGCCCGGCGCGTGTCGCGCGCCGGGTGCGTGATGCGGTGCCGGTAGTGCTTGCGTAGTGGAAGCAGGCGCGTGGCTGCCGGATCGCCAGGATCCGTTCCTGCTCTTGCTTCTGCGCCCAACCGGCGCGGTACATCGTCCACAGGAAACTCGGCTTGATCCAGCTCATCCGGTCGTAGCTGAACTCGCCGCCGAAGCGCCGGTGGTCCAAGGCGAACGGCGTAATCGCAGGGCGATCCACCTGGTAGACATCGATCGCATCGGTGTCTAAGCACGACAGGACGTCACGGCACTGGCGCGGCCAGGTGAGCTGCAGGCAGCGCAAGGAAGGGGATGCAGCGTCGCGCAGCCTACGTCGTCGCAGCAACGTCGTCGATCCGCTGCCGCGTTTCTCGTATCGGCTGGATGCCGCGCGATGCGTTCGCCTGGATCGGGACGCCAGCCGTAACGCCTCCTCTCAGGGCTGAAGCCTCGATGGCAGGCGCGCTTGCGCGGAGGTGCTTGCCGCCGTGAGAGCGGCGCTGACTTCCTGTGGGATCCAGTTGCCCGCCGGCGTCGTCGAAAGGCATGCCCAGCGGGACACGCAACGAGCAGGGCCGATCCATGCAGCGCCCTGGGTGCTTTCGCGCGTGCGGCCGCACTGAATCACTCAGCCTGCGCTCGCCTCCAGACTCGCGCGCTGAGACCCGCACTGGCTACCCTGGTGCACCCCGTTCCTCGGAGCCCCCATGAGCCGACGTTCCGGCAGCGCCGATCTGCCCCTGCACGGCGGTCGCGTGCCGCACTGGCTGGGCGCGCGCATGACCCGGCTCGGCGCGGTGATGTGCCAGGCCATCGTGCACAGCTATGGCCGCGACGAATTGCTGCGGCGCCTGGCGCATCCGTTCTGGTTCCAGTCGCTGGGGGCGGTGATGGGCATGGACTGGCATTCCTCCGGCATCACCACCAGCGTGCTGGGCGCGCTCAAGCGCGGCCTGGCGCCGCTGTCCGGCGAACTGGGCATCCACGTGTGCGGCGGCCGCGGGCGGCATTCGCGGGCCACGCCGGACGAGCTGCAGGCGGTGGGCGAGCGCACCGGCCTGGACGGCGCGGACCTGGCGCGGGTCAGCCGCCTGGTGGCCAAGGTCGACAGCGCCGCGGTGCAGGACGGCTTCGACCTGTACCTGCACGGCTTCATCGTCAGCGACGACGGGCGCTGGGTGGTGGTGCAGCAGGGCATGCACGGCGCGCGCAAGCAGGCACGCCGCTATCACTGGCTGTCGGAAGGCCTGAGCAGCTTCGTCGATGCACCGCATGCAGCGATCGACGGCCCGCGCCAGGGCCGCATCGTCAATCTCGCCGATCATCGCGCCGCCGCCGCGCGTGCGGCGCAGGTGGAGCTGCTGCAGACGCTGGCACCGGAGCGCATCGCCCGCGAATACGCTGCGCTGGAGGCCGCGCAGACGCCGGCATCGGCCGCCGCGGCGCCGACCCACGCCGCGCAGGGGCGGGGCGCCACCGCGCCGGCCGCCGATGCGCTGTTCGCGGAGACCGGCGACTTGTTCGCGCCGGCGGCCACCACGGTGCCCGAGCGCAGGCCGGCCGACCTGCCGCATCTGTCGCTGCCCGACCACCACGACGTGCGCGGCAGCGACATCGTGGTGCGGCGCCTGCACGGTGCGCTGGTCGCCGCTGCCGAATGCGGCCCGCGCGATTTCGCCGACCTGCTGCAGGTGCCGGGCGTCGGCGCGCGCACGGTGCGCGCGCTGGCGCTGGTGGCCGAGGTGCTGCACGGCGCGCCGTGCCGTTTCAGCGATCCGGCACGGTTCTCGCTGGCCCATGGCGGCAAGGACCGGCATCCGTTCCCGGTGCCGACGCGGGTCTACGACCACACCATCGGCGTGCTCAAGACGGCGGTGGCGCAGGCCAAGCTGGGCCGCGAAGAGAAACTGGACGCGATCCGCCGCCTGGACGCGCAGGCGCGCCTGCTCGAACCGACCGCGCGCGGGCCGTCGGTGGACGACTACATCGCCGAGGAACGCGCGCAGTCGCACGCCTATGGCGGGCGCAGTGTGTTCGGCTGGGAGCCGGCGCCGGCGCCGGAGGCTGTGGCGGAGCGGCGCGCCGCACGCGCAAAGCGAGCGCTCGGCTAGTGGCCTGGGTACGACGCGATCGAACCGGCTGTCGGGTGTCGCGCAGGCGTCGACGGCGATTCGCCCGCAATGTGCAAGTCCATCTGCGCAACCGACCTCGTTGCAGTCGGGACTGAAGTCCCTCCCACAAGCAGGGACTTGTGGTCAGCGCTGCCGTCGGCACTCGCGCACAAGATCACGGTTGCGCCTCTCCGGGAGTCCGCTGTCATGCGATAGCGCTGGTCGGAGGAGGGAACGCGGTCTGAGCGCGTGCCAGGTTCCTCCCGTTCGAGCGATCGCCCGTATCATGGCCGCCCCCGGCGCACGGCGTCGTTGGCTCCGAACGACGCGTACGCAGAAGGACGTTTTCCCCAGCATGTGGTCTGCCATCAGCAACTTCGGCGACGCGGCGATGACGCTGCCGCTCGCGCTCGTCTGCGCACTGTGGCTGGCGCTGGGTAGCGCGGGATGGCGTGCCGCGGCGACGTGGCTTGGCCTGCTGGCGAGCGCCGCGGCCCTGGTCGGGGCGACCAAGATTCTCTACGCCGGCTGTGGGGTGGAGCTGCGCGCGCTGCAGTTCCGGGTGATCAGTGGACACACCATGCTCGCCGCCTGCGTATGGCCGATGGTCTGCATGCTGTGCCTGCGCGCCCGTCCGCGGCCGCGGCTTGCGATCGCCTGCGGTTTCGCCATCGCCAGCGTGATCGCCATTGCCCGCGTCTACGCGCGAGCGCACAGCCTGTCCGAGGTCGCTGCCGGTGTGGTGGTCGGGGCCGCGACGACGGCGTGCTATCTGCAGTGGCGCGGTGCGCCGCAGTTGCCCGCGCGCCTGCGCATGTACGCCATTGTGTCGGTGGTCCTGGTCGGCACGTTGATGTACGGACGACACGCGTCGATCCAGCATGCCATCCAGACCTATTCGCCGGCGTTGTGCGGTCGCGACAGCTGATGGCGCCGTCTTCCGCGTGCAGGCATATGCACGTGCGCTTCGCCTGTCGTATGCCTGCTCTTGACCTGCGCGTTGCTACACCCGGAGCCGATGGCCGTCGTGGCCGCTTTCAGGAGATGTATCGATGCCGGAGCAATCCACCACCACCCGTGCGCGCCGCGCCAAGCGCGAAGGCAAGGCCGGCACGACCCAGGCCGGCGAGTTCGTGCGCGAGGAGATCGACCGCGTGCGCGAGGGCAAGACCCAGGTGAAGTCGACCAAGCAGGCGATCGCCATCGGCCTGTCCAAGGCGCGCCGCGCCGGGGTCAAGACCGGCGCGTCGAAGACCGCGTCGAAAGCCACCAGGAAGAAGGTTGCGCAGGAAGAGGCCAAGGGCGGCAAGCAGGCCAAGCCGTCGCCAACGCGCTCGCGCGGCGCCAAGAAGGCGCTGAAGACCGCCAGCAAGGGCAAGAGCGCAACGCAGACGGTGGGCAGCCAGGCGCTGTCGACGCAGACCAAGCGCGCAGCGAAGAAGCGCAGCGCCAGCAGCCGCTCGGCCGCGGCGAAGAAGGCCGCGCAGACCAAGGGGGCGACGGTGCGCAAGAGCGCGGCCAAGAAGGCTGCGAAGACCCGGGCCAAACAGGCCGGTACGCGAACGGCTGCCGCGAAGCAGCGCACGGCGAAGACCGCTTCGGCCAGGAAGACGACGGCCAAGCAGGCCGCGAGCAAGGAGGCGGCGAGCAAGACTTCTTCGGCAAAGAAGACTGCGACCAAGAAGACGGCATCGAAGAAGACGGCATCCAGAAAGACAGCGTCGAAAAAGTCGACGGCGAAAACCGCGGTCGCCAGGAAGACACCAGCGAAGAAGAGCGCATCCAGCAAACGCACGACCAGCAAGCGCGCAGGCAAGACGTCGTCCGCGCGCACACGCAGTTCGCGCTCGAGCGGCTAGTCGCTCCATGGCGCGCGGCGGCGGATGCCACCGCCGCGCGTCGACGCATCCGCGATCGGCGCGACTCGCCGTGGTCTTACAGTTCGGTGTACTTGGTGATGCGGCCCTTGGCGCGCTCCACCGGATACTTGGCGGCGTTGGCCAGCATCTTGCGTTGCGCGGCGTCGATCGGATCGATCTCCAGCTTGTCGCACAACTGCACCAGATACAGCAGCACGTCGGCGATCTCGCTGCCGACCTGCTGCTTTTTTTCTGCAGACAGTTGCTTGCTCTGCGCATCGTCCAGCCACTGGAAGTGCTCCAGCAATTCCGCCGCTTCCACCGACAGCGCCGCGGCGAGATTGCGCGGACTGTGGAACTGACCCCAGTCGCGGGCGTCGGCGAAGGCGCGCTGGGCGGCCTGCAGGTCGTGGAGGCTGTCGGGCATGGCATCGGCTCGCAGTGGGGACGGCGCATGGTAAAGCAGCAATCACGCGCGCAGGCACTGCGGTCGCGACATCGGACTCACGGCGTGGTCACCGACGATGCACGGCATCGGCGGCGACACTGCGGGCACGTGTTCGCAGACGAAAGGACCTACCCATGCAAGCTCTGACCTATCACGGCACCCGGGACGTGCGCGTGGAAACCGTTCCCGACCCGGTGCTGGTCGAGACCGACGACATCATCCTGCGCGTCACCGCCACCGCGATCTGCGGCTCGGACCTGCATCTGTACCGCGGCAAGATTCCCGATCTGCACACCGGCGACGTGCTCGGGCACGAGTTCATGGGCGTGGTGGAAGACGTCGGCCCGGACGTGCAGCGGGTGAAGAAGGGCGACCGCGTGGTGATCCCGTTCGTGATCGCCTGCGGCGAGTGCTTCCATTGCCGCCTGACCGAATATGCCGCCTGCGAGACCACCAACCCCGGCAAGGGCGCGGCGCTGAACCAGAAAGGCATCCGCCCACCGGCGGCGCTGTTCGGCTACAGCCATCTGTACGGCGGCGTGGCCGGTGGCCAGGCGGAGTACGTGCGCGTGCCCAAGGCCAATGTCGGCCCGTTGGTGGTGCCGGACGTGCTGCATGACGAGCAGGTGCTGTTCCTGTCCGACATCCTGCCCACCGGCTACCAGGCGGCGGTCAACGCGGGCGTGCGTCAGGGCAGCACCGTCGCGATCTTCGGCGCCGGCCCGGTCGGGCTGATGACCGCGGCCTGCTGCCGCATGCTCGGCGCCGAGCGGATCTTCATGGTCGATCGCTATCCGTACCGGCTCGACTTCGCCCAGCGCACCTACGGGGTGATTCCGCTGAACTTCGAGGAGATCGACGATCCGGCCGACATCATCGTCGGCCAGACCGACGGGCGTGGCGTGGATGCCAGCATCGACGCGGTGGGCTTCGAGGCCAAGGGCAGCACGGTGGAGACGGTGATGGCCACGCTGAAGCTGGAAGGCAGCAGCGGCACGGCGCTGCGCCAGTGCATCGCCGCCACCCGCCGCGGTGGCACGGTCAGCGTGCCGGGCGTGTATGCCGGTTTCATCCACGGTTTCCTGTTCGGCGACGCCTTCGACAAGGGGCTGAGCTTCAAGATGGGCCAGACCCATGTGCAGCGTTTCATGCCCGAACTGCTGGAGCACATCGGCGAGGGCCGGCTGCGGCCCAACGAGATCATCACCCACCGTCTGAGCCTGGCCGAGGCGGCGCAGGGGTATTCGATCTTCGACAAGAAGGAGCAGGATTGCCGCAAGGTGATCCTGACGCCGTGACCGTGGTGTGGCCGGGTGCCCCATGGCGGGTCACCCGGCCCCGGGCCCGCGCCTGAAGGTGTCGGAACGGGCGTAAAGCATGGTGCGTTGCACCACCTGCGAGGCGGTCCTGCGCGCCCGGGCATCGGTGTTCGGCCTGCCTGGCGCGAGTGGGGGACATAGCGCCAACCGTCCGTCGCGAGCAGGTGAAGATTTCACGCCTCCTTCACCTTGCTCCGATGTAGACGCGCCGCCCCGAGGCTCGGGATAAGTTTTTCCCGCCGTCGCTGTCAGGCGCCCACGCGGGAGTGGCCCGCCCGCTTCTTGTCAAGTGCGTGACAAGCTTTTTGACCACGAATCAATGACTTGGATGTTCCGGTGCGGTGAGGGTGGCATCGGCGGCTTGTCCACAGGGGGTGTGGATGACTTCTGCATAAGGTTGTGGATAAGGCCAATGCCGGCCCGTGACACAACAGTGTCAAGAGGGGTGGCGAAAAATTGACCAGGCGATTTTGCGGCCGCCAGTGGGCCGCACCTTGGGGCCTGTGCCGTGACCTCGCAGGGGGCATATCGGGGGCGTAGTCGGGGCGGTGGCGACGGGCGCCGATCGCCTCGCGGTCGTATCGGTGCCTGTGCGGCACGGCAGTCCGGAGCACGCGCGGGGGCGACTATCAGGCGAGGGCGTGGCTGCCCCGGGGCGATGGCAGTGCCAGCGTGCCGAAGATCCTGGATCGCGACCAGCGTGTGGCCCCGGGTTCCGCGTGAAGCCGGCGCCCTGTCAGCTTTCCCGGCATCGCCATGGCGCCAGCCGTGCGGCGCCATGGCGGAAACCGCTGCCCTGCTCAGGCCAGCAGGCGCAGCTTCGGCTCGCGGCTCCACTGGCGGGTCTTGGCCGCGGTCACGAAGCCCTTGCTGTCGCTGGCTTCGACCACCCCGGCATCCTTCTGCACATTGCCGGCCTTCAGCAGCGGCTGCGCGCCGGCGTCGGCGGCGATCGCCTTGAGGTGGGCGAAAGCGTTGCTGACGAAGTCGATGGCCGCCGACTCCTTGCTCAGCCGCTTGCCGGCCTCGGCCGACAGCACCACCGCCACCGCGTCGAACACGAACGAGGGTGTGCCGGCCAGCTGGCCGTCGGCGGCCAGGCGCTTGCCGTCGCTGAGGACGGCGCCGCCGAGCCTGGGCGCGACGATCTTGACCGCGGCACCGGCGTCGGTGGCGGCCTTGCGCAGGTCGCGCACCAGTTTCGCGTCCGAGCCCTCGTCGATCAGGATGCCGATCGCGCGGCCCTGCAGGGTCGGCTTCATCCGCCCGATCAACTGCAGCGCCGGCGACAGCGGCAGGTCCTGCGGTGCGATCGCGGCCGGCGGTGCCGGTGGCAGCGCATCCATGCCCAGCCCATCGGCGACGCGCTGCGCGAGCTTGGGATCGACGTGGCGCAGATGCCCGACCACGGCCTCGCGCACGTGCGCGGTCTCAACCTTGGACAGCTCGAACACCAGCGCCGAGGCCACGTGCGCCTGTTCCGGCTGCGTCTGGCTGCGGTAGAACATCCGCGCCTGGCTGTAGTGGTCGGCGAAGCTCTCGGCACGCAAGCGGCCCTTGGCGCCATCGTCGGGCTGGGTGCGGTGGCTGACGAAGCCGCGCGCGGTCTCGCGCGGGCTGTCGGCCTGCAGCGAGCTGGGTTCGTAGGCGACGCGGCCCTTGGGCACGCCCATCTGCATGTGGCCGTCGCGCTGCATGTTGGCGAACGGACACTTCGGCGCGTTGATCGGCAACTGGTGGAAGTTGGGCCCGCCCAGGCGGCTGAGCTGGGTGTCCAGGTACGAGAACAGGCGGCCCTGCAGCAGCGGGTCGTTGGAGAAGTCGATGCCGGGCACGATGTTGGCCGGGCAGTACGCCACCTGCTCGGTTTCGGCGAAGAAGTTGTCCGGCCAGCGGTCCAGCACCATGCGCCCGACGATCTGCAGCGGCACCAGCTCCTCCGGGATCAGCTTGGTGGCGTCCAGATGGTCGAACGGGAAGGCGTCGGCCTGTTCCTGGGTGAACAACTGCACGCCCAGTTCCCATTCCGGGAAGTCGCCGCGTTCGATCGCCTCGAACAGGTCGCGGCGGTGGAAGTCCGGGTCGGCGCCGGCCAGCTTCACCGCCTCGTCCCAGATCGTGGACTGCAGGCCGAGCTTCGGCCGCCAGTGGAACTTGACGAAGGTGCTGCGGCCCTCGGCGTCGAGCAGGCGGAAGCTGTGGATGCCGAAGCCTTCCATCATGCGCAGCGAGCGCGGGATGGTGCGGTCGCTCATCGCCCACATGATCATGTGCAGCGATTCGGGCATCAGCGAGACGAAGTCCCAGAATGTGTCGTGCGCGCTGGCCGCCTGCGGAAAGCCGCGGTCCGGCTCCATCTTCACCGCGTGGATCAGGTCGGGGAACTTCAGCGCGTCCTGGATGAAGAATACCGGGATGTTGTTGCCCACCAGGTCCCAGTTGCCTTCCTTGGTGTAGAACTTGACCGCGAAGCCGCGCACGTCGCGCGGCGTGTCCACCGAGCCGGCGCCGCCGGCGACGGTGGAGAAGCGGGTAAACACCGGCGTCTTCACCCCGACCTCGGTGAGCAGCGAGGCAGTGGTGTACTTGGCCAGCGACTTGGTCAGTTCGAAGTAGCCGTGGGCGGCGCTGCCGCGCGCGTGCACGATGCGTTCGGGAATGCGCTCGTGATCGAAGTGGGTGATCTTCTCGCGCAGGATGAAGTCTTCCAGCAACGTCGGCCCGCGCGGCGTGGCGCGCAGCGAGTTCTGGTTGTCGGCGACCGGAATGCCCTGGTTGGTGGTCAGCGGCGGATGCGTGCCGCCGGCCTGCTGGTGCAGTTCGTCGCCATGGCCGCGCTGATCGGCGGGCGCGGCGGTGGAGGCGAGGGCGGTGGACGATGCGGAATCGCTGGGCGTGCGCTTGCGGCTGGCCATGGGAGATCGCTCCGGTGCGTGGCGGAAGAAGGTGTCGCGGTGGGGTGCCCGGTGCGTGAGGATGCGGGCGCGGCGGAAGTCCCGATCCTGGGTGGCGCGGCGTGAACGAGCCGTGCAACGCGCCGCATCGCGCGCACTTGTCTACCTCGGTACGCGCGCTGCGCACGCATAAAAAAACCCAGCCTCGCGCACGAGGCTGGGTCTGGGGTGCAGCGTCGAACGAGAACGCGGCTCAGACCACCGCGTCTTCCTTGTACGCATCCACCGGGATGCACGCGCACATCACGTTCTTGTCGCCGTACACGTTGTCCACGCGCGCCACCGGCGGCCAGTACTTCTGCTGCTTCAGCGTCGGCAGCGGGAACGCGGCCAGCTCGCGCGGATAGGCGTGGGTCCACTCGCTGGCGGTGACCTGCGCGGCGGTGTGCGGGGCGTGCTTGAGCGGATTGTCCTCGCGGTCCAGGCGGCCGTCCTCGATCGCGGCGATCTCCTCGCGGATCTGGATCATCGCGTCGATGAAACGGTCCAGCTCGTGCTGCGATTCGCTCTCGGTCGGCTCCACCATCAGCGTGCCGGCGACCGGGAAGCTCAGCGTCGGCGCGTGGAAGCCGAAGTCGATCAGGCGCTTGGCGATGTCCTCGGCGCCGATGCCGCTGGTCTTCTCCAGCGGGCGCACGTCGAGGATGCATTCGTGCGCGACCAGGCCATTGCGGCCGGTGTACAGCGTCTTGTAGTACGGCGCCAGGCGCTTGGCGATGTAGTTGGCGTTGAGCAGCGCGACCTGGGTGGCCTTGCGCAGCCCGCTGTTGCCCATCATGGTGATGTACATCCAGCTGATCGGCAGGATCGAGGCGCTGCCGAAGCTGGCGGCGCTGACCATGCCGACCTCGCCGTCGCCGCCCAGGGTCTTGGGCAGGTACGGTGCCAGGTGCGCCTTCACCGCGCACGGGCCGACGCCGGGGCCGCCGCCGCCGTGCGGGATGCAGAAGGTCTTGTGCAGGTTCAGGTGCGACACGTCCGAGCCCCACTTGCCGGGCTTGGCCAGGCCGACCAGCGCGTTCATGTTGGCGCCGTCGGTGTAGACCTGGCCGCCGTGCGCGTGCACCGCTTCGCAGATCGCCACCACGTCTTCCTCGAACACGCCGTGGGTGGACGGGTAGGTGATCATCAGCGCGGCCAGGCGGTCCGAGTACTTCTCGGCCTTGGCGCGGATGTCGGCGACATCGACGTTGCCGTTGCCGTCGCACTTGGTCACCACCACGGTCATGCCGCACATCTGCGCCGAGGCCGGGTTGGTGCCGTGCGCCGATTCGGGGATCAGGCAGATGTCGCGGTGGCCTTCGCCGCGCGCGCGGTGATAGGCGCGGATCGCCAGCAGGCCGGCGTACTCGCCCTGCGCGCCGGAGTTGGGCTGCAGGCTGACCGCGTCGTAGCCGGTGCACTCGACCAGCATCGCTTCCAGTTCGTCGATCAGTTGCTTGTAGCCGACGCTCTGCTCGGCCGGGGCCAGCGGATGGATCGCGCCGAACTGCGGCCAGGTCACCGGGATCATCTCGGCGGTGGCGTTGAGCTTCATGGTGCAGCTGCCCAGCGGGATCATGGTGCGATCCATCGCCAGGTCCTTGTCGGCCAGCGCGCGCATGTAGCGCAACAGTTCGTGCTCGCTGTGGTGGGTGTTGAACACCGGGTGCTGCAGGAACGCGCTGTGCCGCAGCAGCTGCGGCGGCAGCGCATCGGCGGTGGCGGCGTCGAGCGCGTCCACATCGGCCTGCGCGCCGAACAACTGCGCCAGCGCGACCACGTCGGCGCGGGTGGCGGTCTCGTCCAGGCTGATGCCCAGCGATGCGCTGTCGATCGCGCGCAGGTTGATGCCGGCCACGCGCGCCTTGGCGTGGATGGCCTCGGCATCGACGCCGGTGACGTGCAGGGTGTCGAAGAAGCGCTCGCCGACGGCGACGCCTGCACCGCGCAGCGCGGCGGCGAGGATCGCGGCCAGGCGGTGGGTGCGGCGGGCGATGCGCACCAGGCCCTCGGGGCCGTGGTACACCGCGTACATCGAGGCCATCACCGCCAGCAGCACCTGCGCGGTGCAGATGTTGGAGGTGGCCTTCTCGCGGCGGATGTGCTGCTCGCGGGTCTGCAGGGTGAGGCGGTAGGAGGGGTTGCCGGCGGCGTCGATCGACACGCCGATCAGGCGGCCCGGCATCGAACGCTTGTAGGCGTCGCGGCAGGCCATGAACGCGGCGTGCGGGCCGCCGAAGCCGAACGGCACGCCGAAGCGCTGCGAATTGCCGACCACGATGTCCGCGCCCCATTCGCCGGGGGCGGCGATCAGGGTCAGCGCGAGCAGGTCGGTGGCGACGGCGACCAGGCCGCCTTGCGCGTGCACCGCGTCGGCCAGTGCCTTGTGGTCGCCGATGTGACCGAAACTATCAGGGTATTGCAGCAGCACGCCGAAGCACTCGGCCTGCAGCGCTTCCTCCGGCGTGCCCACGCGCAGCACGATGCCCAGCGGCTCGGCGCGGGTGCGCAGCAGTTCCAGGGTCTGCGGGTGCACCGCGTCGTGCACGAAGAAGGTGTCGGACCTGGACTTGGCCGAGCGCTTGGCCAGGGTCATCGCCTCGGCCGCGGCGGTGGCTTCGTCCAGCAGCGAGGCGTTGGCGATTTCCATGCCGGTGAGGTCGGCGCACATGGTCTGGAAGTTGATCAGCGCTTCCATGCGGCCCTGCGAGATCTCCGCCTGGTACGGGGTGTAGGCGGTGTACCAGGCCGGGTTCTCGAGGATGTTGCGCAGGATGACCTTCGGCGTGTGGGTGCCGTAGTAGCCCTGGCCGATGAAGCTGCGGAACACGGTGTTCTTGTCGGCGATGGCGCGGATCTTGGCCAGCGCCTCCTCCTCGGTGATGGCGTCGGGCAACGCCAGCGCGGCGGGCGACTTGATGTTGCCAGGCACGATGGCGTCGGTCATCGCCTCCAGCGAGTCGTGGCCGACGGTGCGCAGCATGTGCGCGATCTCGGCGTCGTTCGGGCCGATGTGGCGCTCGATGAAGGCGCAGTGGTGTTCGAGGTCGCGCAGCGAAGAGGTGTGAGACATGGCAGTCGTCCGGCTGAGGAAGGCACGAGGAGGCGGGGACGCGCGCTAGGCCGTCGTCGGGCCGCAGCGGCGGGCACGATCGACGGGAAGCACGCGTCTTCCCAATGCCCCTCTGTCCTTTTGCCTGAGAGTTTGGAAGCGGCGGCTGGCGCTGCGCTTCGTGCCCCTTCGGCGCCGGGTTTGACCGGTCTCTCCAGAGTCTTGGTGCGGGTGGTATCGGGCCTGAGCGATTACGGGCGTTTGCGCCTTCGGCAGCGGGTCGCCCCGCTTCTCCCACCTTGCTGCGCAGCGATTATAACGTGGCCGGCGGCGCCCACGGCGGGCCGCGCGCGCCCACGCCAGCCTGAATGGGCAAGCCGCGGCGGATGCGCGCCTGCGGCCGCAGCGCGTATCATGGCCGCACTCCCTTTTCTCGCGCCCGTCCATGCCGGACGGCGTCGCCGCGCGTGCGCCCGTCCTGCGGCCGCCGCGGCCGGCTTTCAGGATGATGTCCCCATGACGCTCCCGTCCGTGTCCACACGCCGCATGGCCCTGTTGCTGGCCGGGCTGGCGATGTTCGGTCCGTTCTCCATCGACACGATCTTCCCGGCGTTCCCGCAGCTTGCGCAGCGCCTGCATGCCGATCCGGTGGCGATCCAGCAGACGGTGAGCGTGTACCTGCTGGCCTACGCGCTGATGGGCCTGGCCCACGGGCCGCTGTCCGACGCGTTGGGACGGCGCCGGGTGATCGTGGCCGGGCTGGTCGTGTTCATCCTGGCCTCGGCCGGCTGCGCGCTGTCGCGCGACCTGCCGACCCTGCTGGTGTTCCGCGCGCTGCAGGGTGTGTCGGCCGGGGTCGGCATGATCGTCGGGCGGGCGGTGATCCGCGACCTGTTCCACGGCGACGATGCGCAGCGGCTGATGAGCCAGGTGTCGATGCTGTTCGGCATCGCCCCGGCGATCGCGCCGATCATCGGCGGCTGGATCCTGGGCAGCGGCCGCGGCTGGCCGACGATCTTCTGGTTCCTGGTCGGCTTCTCCTCGCTGTTGCTGGTGGCGACCCTGCGCTGGATGCCGGAGACGCATCCGCCGCAGGCGCGCACGCCGCTGGCGCCGCGCACGCTGCTGCGCGACTACATCGGCATCGCGCTCAATCCGCGCTTCCAGCGCCTGGCCGCGGCCGGCGCGTTCAATTTCGGCGGCGTGTTCCTGTACATCGCCTCGGCGCCGGTGTTCATGATCGACCTGCTGGGCAAGACCGAGCGCGACTTCGCCTGGCTGTTCCTGCCCACCATCGGCGGCATGACCCTGGGCGCGTTCCTGTCCGGGCGCATGGCCGGGCGGCTCGGGCCGATGCGCCAGGTGCGCTTCGGCTTCGTCTGCTGCGGCCTGTCGATGGCCGGCAACATCGCCTATACCGCGCTGGCGCCGGCCATCGCGCTGCCCTGGGCGGTGCTGCCGATCTTCTTCGCCGGCCTGGGCACCGCGCTGATCTTCCCGATCCTGGCGCTGGCGGTGCTGGACATGTATCCGCGCCAGCGCGGGCTGGCCTCCTCGCTGCAGGCCTTCACCCAGTTGATGGTCACCGTGCTGGTGGCCGGGGTGCTGTCGCCGCTGCTCAGCGGCCATGCCCTGCACCTGGCGCTGGGCTCGGGCGCGTTCTTCCTGCTCGGCTGGGGTTTCTGGCGCTGGGAGCGGCGCAGCGGCAAGCGCCTGCCGCGGCCGAACGCGCAGGTGCCGCGGCTGGAACCGGTCGACCCGCTGTGAGCATCGCCGCGGTTGGGCTATCGTCGTCGGGTCATCGTTGAGGAAACCGCATGTCCATCCAGTCCAAGCAGCGCCGCGACCTGCGCAAGAAGCTGGCCGAGCGCCTGCGCCACCGCGCCGAGGGCGCCGCGCCGGCCGCGCCCATCGAACCGCATGCGGAACTGCGCGACCAGCAGCGCACCTTGCTGGCCGGCATCGTGCGCCGCGACGGCGAGTGGGTGCTGGGCATGGACGGGCGCATCGCCGGGCAGAGCGAGAGCGCCGCGCAGGTGCTGTCGCTGATCATGCAGGCAGCGGAGCTGCACGAGCGCGCCGGCACGCCGGTGCGGCTGATGTACTCGGACGCGCTGAAGGACGCGGCGCAGGCCGATGCGCAGGCGCAGGGCCTGAGCTTCGAGGAGTTCAAGACGCGCCACGCCCAGGTCATGCGTCGCGACGACGGCGCGGCGGCTCCGGCCTGAGGCCATGGGCCAGAGCGCCGGCCAGGCTGCGCAGGAGGCCGTGTCGCTGGCGCGGGTGCGGCGCCGCGACGGCATCGCGCTGATCCAGGCGCACCGCGCCAGCGTCGCCCTGCATCACCCGTGGACCTACCCGTTCACCGATGTGCCGGGCTTCGAGGCCTGGTACGCGCAGACCCTGGACGGCAGCAACATCGCCCTGCTGGCGCGCGAACGCAGCAGCGGCGCGCTCGCCGGCCTGTTCACCTTCAGCCAGGTGGTCGGCGGCTGTTTCCAGAGCGCCTATCTCGGCTACCACGCCATGGCCGGCTGCGAAGGTCGCGGACTGATGACGCATGCGCTGCGCCTGTGCGTGGCCTACGCCTTCGCCGAACTGGGCCTGCACCGGGTGGAAGCCAACATCCAGCCGGACAACACCCGCTCGCTGGCGCTGGCGCAGCGCGCCGGCTTCCGCCGCGAAGGCTATTCGCCACGCTACCTGCGCATCGGCGGGGTGTGGCGCGACCACGAGCGCTGGGCGCGGCTGGCGGACGACTGAGCTGGCGGTGGCCCATGCGGCTGGCAGCGCTCAATGCCGAGACGGTGGCGTGGTCGGAGCCGGCGTAGGGGATGCGGGCGAGGTGGTTTGCGCCGAGACAGGCGCCGACGCCTCCCACCCGCACATCCGTCCCTGGTTCTGTTGCTTGAGCCATTCCTGCATCGGCGCGAAGTATTCCAGCAGCGGGCCGGCGTCGATGCGCTCGCTGCCGGTCAGTTCCTTGAGCGTGGCCTGCCACGGCTGGCTGGCGCCACGTTGCAGCATCGACCAGAACTTCTGCCCGGCTTCCTTGTTGCCGTAGAAGGTGCACTCGTACAGCGGGCCCTTGTAGCCGGCGGCGTCGCACAGGCTCTTGTAGAACTGGAACTGCAGGATGTGCGAGAGGAAGTAGCGGGTGTAGGGGGTGTTGGCCGGCACGTGGTACTTGGCGCCGGGGTCGAAGAAGTCTTCGCCGCGCGGTGTCGCCGGTGCCACGCCCTGGTACTTGGCCTTCAGCTCCCACCAGGCCTGGTTGTAGCGGTCCGGGGCGATCGAGCCGTCGAACACGCCCCAGCGCCAGCGGTCGATCATCAGCCCGAACGGCAGGAACGCGACCTTGCTCAAGGCCATGCGCATCTGCGCGTTGATCAGCGCCTCGCGGCCCACCTGCGGCGCGTCGACCAGGCCGATCGAATGCAGGTACTGCGGGGTCATCGCCAGCACCACGGTGTCGCCGATGGCTTCGTGGAAGCCGTCGTTGGCTCCCGCCTGGAACAGCGGCGGCAGCGGGTTGTAGGCCAGGTCGTAATAGACATGGCCGAGTTCGTGGTAGATGGTGGTGAAGTCCTCTTCGTTCGGCTTGACGCACATCTTGGTGCGCACGTCGCCGGCCATGTCCATGTCCCAGGCGCTGGCGTGGCAGACCACGTCGCGGTCCAGCGGCTTGATGAACTGGCTGCGCGTCCAGTAGCTGTCGGGCAGCCTGGGCATCGCCAGCGAGGTGTAGAAGTCCTGCGCGCGCTCGGTCATCTGCCGTGCGCTGAGCAACTGCGCCTCGCGCTGGGCCATGAACCGCGCGTCCACCGAGGTGTCGCCGTTGCGCCGCGCCAGCGCCGCGCTCAGGTTGCCCTGGTACTGCCGCTCCAGCGCGTCGGTGATGTCGAGGCTGCCGGCGCCGGGGTAGGGCTGCAGCAGGTCCCACAGGTTGCTCCAGTCCTGCTGCCACATGTTGCCGAGCAGATGCGCCGGCAGCAGGCCGCCGGCCAGTTCGCCCTTGTCCTTGCCGTATTCGGCGTCGAGCTTGCCGCGCGCGTAGCAGTGCAGTTGTTCGTATAGCGGCTTGACCTGCGTCCACAGCCGGTCGGTCTCGGCGGCGAGCTGTGCCGGCGGCATGTCGTAGCCGCTGCGCCACAGTGCGCCGGTGTCGGCGTAGCCCATGTCGCGCGCGCCTTCGTTGACCAGTTCGACGAAGCGCTGGTAGTCCTTGCGCATCGGTTGCACGGCGGCGTGCCAGCCCTGCCAGGCATCCAGTTGCTGGTCGTAGTCGCGGCTGCGGCGCAGCACGTCCTCCAGTTCGCCCAACTGCCGGCAACGGCGCGCGTCGCCCTCGCCGGTGCAGTAGGACGCGGCGCCGTAGGCGCCCTCCATCTTCGTCGCCAGGGCGGCCAGTTCGCCCAGCCGCGCCGGATCGCGCGGCGCCGGCATCGCGGTCATCTGCTGCAGCAGGCGCAGTGCGCGGGCGCTGTCGGCCGACATCGGCTTGCCGTCGTAGCGCCGGGCCTGCGCGATCCAGCCGTTGAGGGTGGTCAGCCAGCGCGCGTTGGCCCTGGCCGCCAGTCGCTCGCTGTCGCCGTTGATGTAGGTCGCCGACAGCCACTGCGCCGCGGTCAGTTCCGGCAGCAGCGCGCGGTACTCCTCGTTGATGCGGGCGACGAACTGGTCGGCGCTCTCGCCCTGGGGCTGGGCCGCGGCGGGGGCGGCGGTCTCGGCCGCGGGTTCCTTGCGGCAGGCGGACAGCGTCAGCAGGCTCGCGCCGAGGCACAGCGCGAGCAGCGGAGAGCGATGGGTCACGGCGAATCCTTGCAGGGCGATTGCCCGGAAGGCTAGTGGCCCGCCCGCACCGCCGCAAGTTCAGGCGGCGCGCTCTGGGTCGCGCCGCCGCGTCCGCTTACGCCACGCCCGCGCGTGGGCCGGCGGTCATTGCGGCTTGGCGCACTGCGCGAACAGGTCGCGCGCGTGGTCGTAGACGCCGGTCCTGACCTGCATCAGGCCCAGCACCGACGGGAACAGGTTGTCCTGGTCGGCGTAGCGGCGCGACCGCGCCTGCAGGCAGGCCAGGTCCAGGCCGCGCGCGCTGGCGAAGCCGGGCGAGAACCACATCACCATCGGCACATGGGTCTGCTCCTGCGGCGCGATCGCGTAGGGCACGCCATGCAGGTACAGGCCCTTCTCGCCCAGCGACTCGCCGTGGTCGGAGAGGTAGATCATCGCCGTGTCGTAGTCGGGCATCGCCTGCAGCGCGTCGATGGTGCGCGCCAGCAGGTGGTCGGTGTACAGCAGCGAATTGTCGTAGGCGTTGGTGATCAGTTCGCGGCTGCAGTTGCCCAGGTCGGCGGTGTCGCAGGTCGGGGTGAAGCGGCGGAACGCGACCGGGTAGCGCTCGAAGTAGCTGGGGCCGTGGCTGCCGAGCTGGTGCAGCACCACCACGCGGTCGCCGGGCTTGGCGCGCACCTGCGCGGCCAGGTCCTGCAGCAGGATCTCGTCCATGCAGCGTCCGTCCTTGCACAGCTGCGGATCCTTGGCGTCGTCCAGGTGCTGGATCTGCAGGCCGTCGCACACGCCCTTGCAGCCGGACTGGTTGTCGCGCCACAGCGTGCTGATGCCGGCGTGCTCGAGCACGTGCAGCAGCGACTGGTGCTTGCGGATGTTGCTCTCGTTGTAGTCGTGGCGGCCGAACGGCGAGAACATGCACGGCACCGACACCTCGGTGCTGGTGCCGCAGGAGTGCATGTCGGGGAAGTTGATCACGTCGCGCTTGGCCAGCTCCGGCGTGGTCTGCCGCGCATAGCCGTTGAGGCCCCAGTTCTGCGCGCGGGCGGTTTCGCCCAGCACCACCACCAGCAGCCGCGGCTTGCTGCCCGGCGCACGCGTGGTGGCCTTGGCGTCGTGTTCCAGCGGCAGCTTCGGCGCCTTGCGCGTGGGGCTGTCGGACTTGAAGTTCTGCCGCAGCGCGACCAGGTAATTGATCGGCGTGGCCAGGTAGCGGATCTCGCGATGGTTGCGCATCATCGCCGACAGGTCCTGGAACGACAGCATCGCAGCGACGCCGCCCAGCGCCAGCATGCCGATCAGGAAGCCGGCGCGGATCGCCAGCGCTTTCAGCGGCGAACGCCGGATCAGCCGCACCCGCCACAGCACCAGGATCGGCAGCGCCGCGTAGAACAGCAGCGGCGCGATCAGCGCCGGGGTCATCAGCTCGCGCGATTCCTTGTGGTCGGTGGCCAGCACGTTGCGCAGCATGTCCGCGTCCAGGTAGACGCTGTAGCTGTTCATGTAGTGCGCGGCGAACGCGGTGGTGATCAGCAGCACCGTCAGCACCGGCTTGGCGATGCCGCGCCACAGCAGCAGGCCCAGCAGCAGGCCGTGCACCGCCAGCAGCAGCAGGAACAGCGACAGCGCCAGCTTCACGTCGCCGCCATGGCCGCTCATCGCGCTGCGCCAGAACATGCCGTTGCAGGCCAGGGCGAAGAACGCGCTGGCCGCCAGCGCCAGCATCTCGTTGCTCAATTGCGGACGCCAGGCCCACCAGCGGGCGCGGGAGGCGGTGGACGGCGAGGGCGGGGCGACGGAATGGCTCATGCGGCGGAATCGTTGGTAGTGGAAGGGCGTCGATTGGCCTGCGACAGGGTCGCGCGCGGCCACAGCATCGCCCGGTACAGGCCCAGTGCCACGCCCCAGCACAGGGCCAGCGTCCACAGGTCGTGCGACATGAAATGCGCGCCGCGCAGCTGTTGGCCGAGACCGAACAGCAGGCCTCCCCCGAGGCCGATCGCCAGCGCCGGCCAACGCCAGGCCGGCTTGAGCGCCAGCGCGACGAAGTACAGCCCCACCCAGGCATAGCCGGCACTGGAATGACCGGCGGGGAAGCATACCCCGCGCGGCATGCCCGCCGGGCGGGTCTCGAACAGGCCCACGAAGATCCGCTCGCCGCCATAGCGGACCAGGTCCCAGGGGCAGTCCATGTGGGTCACCGACTTCAGCAGCGACACCACGCCGGTGCTCAGCGCCACCGTCAGCAGCAGGTACAGCAGCGGCAGCCGGTAGCGGCGGGCATCCGGACGGTGCCAGGCCCACACCGCCAGCGCGGCGGTCACCGCCCATGCCGCCGCGCTCAGCATCTTGCCGTCGTGGTGGATCAGGCTACGGGTCAGCGCAGCATCCTTCAGCGCCCACTGTCCGCCTTCCCAGCGATACAGCAGGTCGGCGATCCAGAAATCCCCGCCCAGGCCCATCAGCACGCCACTGGCCAGCAGCACCAGCGCCAGCGGCATCCAGAGGTGGAACAAATAGAAATGCCGGCGTGCGCCGAGGTGGGGCGCCGCCGCAGCGGACAATCGCAGGGGCGTACTGATCATGGTCGACGAAAGCGGCCAGGGACGGCGGGAAAGTGGGGGCATGGTCAGGTTGCCGGTGTCGGATAGCTGTCGGAACTGCCGGTGAGAGGGCCAGGGCTTCAGCGAAGGTTGCGCACCGCCGCACTGATGCAAGCGCCGGGCCATACAAGTCCGTGACCGGCAGGACTGCCAGCCTGAGGATGTCGTGTTGGGATTCCTTCCAGGGTTTGTCGAGATTCGATCAAGGGCGCGCGGCCGTTCTGACTTCGTTCCGACACGCTTCCGCTAGCATGGGCAGGTCCGTCCCCCGAATTCGAGCGCGCCCATGCGGCTGCTGGTCATAGAAGACAACCGGAACCTGGTCGCCAATCTGTTCGACTACTTCGAGGTGCGCGGCCACACCCTGGACGCGGCGCCCGATGGCGTGACCGGCTTGCACCTGGCCACCACCCAGCGCTACGACGCGCTGATCCTGGACTGGATGCTGCCGCGCCTGGACGGGCAGCAGGTGCTGCGCGCGCTGCGCGAGGAACACCACGCCGACGTGCCGGTGATCATGCTGACCGCGCGCGACGAGCTGCCGGACAAGATCGCCGGCTTCCGCGCCGGTGCCGACGATTACCTGACCAAGCCGTTCGCGCTGCCGGAACTGGAAGTGCGGCTGGAGGCGCTGCTGGTGCGCGCCAGCGGCCGCGGCCGCAGCAAGCTGCTGCGCGTGGGCGACCTGCAGCTGGACCTGTCCACGCTGGAAGTGACCCGCGGCGGGCGCACCCTGCATCTGTACCCGGCCTGTCGCAAGCTGCTGGAGGTGCTGATGCAGGCCAGCCCGGCCGCGGTCACCCGCGACCGCCTGGAGCAGGCGCTGTGGGGCGACGAGCCGCCGGACGGGGACATGCTGCGTTCGCACATCTACGACCTGCGCCGCAGCGTCGATGGCCCGTTCGCGGCCAAGCTGATCCACACCCTGCCGCGCATCGGCTACCGCCTGGCGGTGGTCGGTCCCCACGAGGGCGAGCATGCCGACTAGGGCCGGCCTGCGGCAGCGGCTGACCCTGTGGCTGGTGGGCTACGCGGCGCTGCTGTCGCTGGCGGTGTTCGTGCATGGCTACATCGTCAACGACCAGGCCGAGCAGCTCACCTGGCGCTCGTTGCTGACCTCCGAGCTGGACCACTTCCTGGCGCGCAGCGCGGCCGACCCGGACTATCGCTGGATCGACACCCGCACCGTGAGCCTGTACGGCGACGAGGGTGGCGCACCGCTGCCGCCGGCAGTGACGGCGCTGGGTCCGGGCCTGCACGACGAAGTGCAACTGGAAGGCAGCGAGAAGGTGGTGCTGGTGCAGGACGTGCGCGGCCGTCGCCTGGCGCTGGCGCTGGACATCACCGAACTGCACGACCATGAGGACAACCTGGCGCTGTGGATGCTGGTATCCAACGCGGTGGCGGTGCTGCTGCTCGGCGCGCTGGTGGCCTGGGGCATGGGCCGGGTGGTGCAGCCGCTGATCGACATGGCCCAGCGCATCGGCAGCCTGCGCCCGGACCGGCCCGGGCAGCGCATCGAGGTGCATCCGCGCGCCAGCGCCGAGCAGGTGGTGATCGCCGAAGCGCTGAACGACTACCTGGCGCGCAACGACCTGTTCGTGGAGCGCGAGCGCGCCTTCATCGACAGCACCAGCCACGAACTGCGCACGCCGGTGGCGGTGATCGGCGGCGCCGCCGAGCTGGCGCTGGAGCAGCACGACGTACCGCCCAGCGTGCGCAACCAGTTGCTGCGCATCCGCCGTACCGCCAGCGGCGTCGGCCAACTCATCTCGCTGCTGCTGGTGCTGGCCAAGGATCCGGCGCGGATGGCGCGTGGCAGCGACCTGGTGCGGCTGGACCAGTTGCTGCCGGAGATCGTCGAGGACCATCGCCACCTGTGCGCGGACAAGCGCCTGGAGCTGGCCCTGGCGCCGATGCCGCCGTGCGAGGTGGAGACGCCGCTGGCGATCCTGCAGGTCGCCATCGGCAACCTGCTGCGCAACGCCATCGAGAACAGCGACAAGGGGCAGATCCAGATCACGATGTTGGCGCCGGGCGTGGTCTGCATCGACGATCCCGGCCACGGCATGAGCCCGGAAGAGATCAGCGCGATCTACATGCGCATGGCGCGCGGCGGCGGCAGCCGCGAGGGCAGCGGTATCGGTCTGGACCTGATCGCGCGGCTGTGCGAACACCTGGGCTGGGCGCTGCACCTGGATTCGCTGGCCGGCAGCGGCACCCGCGCGACGCTGGACCTGAGCAGCGCGCTGAAGCGCCCCGGCGCGTCGCCGCCGTCGCCCGCGTCGTAAGGACGACGGGCTAGGCTTGCGCCGGCAGCAGCCCGCGTTGCGCCAGCCAGGTGCGCGCGTCGTCGGCGTCCTGCTCGAACCAGGCGCGGGTGGAACCGAGCCGGTAGGTGTAGCCCCACGCGTCCATGTCCGCCATCAGCCGCGCACGGCCCACGCCGGGCAGGGCGTCGGCCAGCACGATCTGCAGGTAGCAGGTGGCGTCTTCTTCTTCCACCGAGTCGGTAGCGTCGGTATGCACCTGCGCCCGCCGCTGCGGCGGCAGCACGATCAGGTGGCAGGCTTCGTGCAGCAGCGAATGCACCGGCGTGTCGTCGCGCACGTAGACGTCGCTGGCGATCACCCCCGCCTCCGGCTCGCCCCAGTAGCTGCCGGGAATGGCGGCGCCGTCGGCGACGCGGTGCAGGGTCAGCCCATAGCCAGCCAGCAGCGCACGCGGCGCGTCCAGGCCGATCGTGCCCACGGTCAGCACCTGGGCGGCGGCAGTGGAGAGGGCGGCGTCGGTCTGCATCGTGTGGAGGTCGTCGGGATGGAAAAGGCGCGGCGGGCGCGCCCGATCACGGCAGGCACAGCGCGTCGCGGCGCCGGCCCGGATCGACGCGTCAGCCGCGGCGGCTGCCACGGCCGACGCGCGGCCTCAGGGCGTCGGCCCTTCCGGCAGGGCGACGGAGATGTCGAGCACGTCGTGCTCGCCGTCCTTGACCAGGTCCACCTTGACCGCGTCGGCGTCGATGTTGACGTACTTCTTGATCACTTCCAACAGTTCGCGCTGCAGCAGCGGCAGGTAGTCCGGGCCGCCGCGGTGGCTGCGTTCCTGCGCGATGATGATCTGCAGGCGGTTCTTCGCGGTCTCGGCGGTGTTCTTCTTGGTCTTGAGGAAATCGAATAGTCCCATGCTCACCCTCCGAACAACTTGGTGAAGAAGCCCTTCTTCTCCACGGAGATGAAACGCATCGGACGTTCCTCGCCGAGGATGCGCGCCACGGCGTCCTCGTAGGCCTGGCCGGCCGGGGATTCGGCGTCCAGGATCACCGGCTCGCCCTTGTTTGAGGCGTTGAGCACGTCGCCGGATTCGGGGATCACGCCGATCGCCTTCAGGCCGAGCACTTCCTCCACGTCGCCGATGCTGAGCATCTCGCCGGTTTCCACGCGCGCCGGGCTGTAGCGGGTCAGCAGCAGGAACGCGGGCAGGCTCTTGCCGCTCTCGGCCTTGTGGGTCTTGGAGTCGAGCAGGCCGAGGATGCGGTCGGAGTCGCGCACCGAGGACACTTCCGGGTTGACCACCACCACCGCGCGGTCGGCGAAGTACATCGCCAGGAACGCGCCCTTCTCGATGCCGGCCGGCGAATCGCAGACGATGTAGTCGAAGCCGTCGGCGGCCAGGTCCTTGAGCACCTTCTCCACGCCTTCCTGGGTCAGCGCGTCCTTGTCGCGGGTCTGCGAGGCGGCCAGCACGAACAGGTTGTCGAAGCGCTTGTCCTTGATCAGCGCCTGCTTCAGCGTGGCTTCGTTGTGCACCACGTTGACGAAGTCGTACACCACGCGGCGCTCGCAGCCCATGATCAGGTCGAGGTTGCGCAGGCCCACGTCGAAGTCGATCACGGCGACCTTCTTGCCGCGTCGCGCCAGCCCGCAGGCCAGGCTCGCGCTGGTGGTGGTCTTGCCGACGCCGCCCTTGCCGGAGGTGACAACGATAATTTCAGCCAAAGGACTATCTCCTGATACGTTCGAGGTTGGGCCGCGTCAGTCTTGCGCGGCGATCATGATCTGGTCCTGCTCCAGCCAGACCTGGACGGCCTTGCCACGCAGTTCCTTGGGAATATCGTCCAGCACCTTGTAGTGGCCGGCAATGGCGACCAGTTCGGCGTGGAAATCGCGGCAGAAGATCCGCGCCTCGGTGTTGCCCTGGGCGCCGGCCAGCGCACGGCCGCGCAGCGTGCCGTAGATGTGGATGCTGCCGTCGGAGATCACCTCGGCGCCGGCGCCGACGGTGGCCATCACGGTCAGGTCGCAGTTCTCCGCGTACAGCTGCTGCCCGGAGCGCACCGCGTTCTTCTGCATGCGCCCGGGTTGCGGCCGCGCCGCCGGAGCGGGCGGCGGCGGAGGCGGGGGCGGCGGCGAGACCGGTGTCGGAGCCGCAGCGGGCGCGCCGCCATCGAAACGTTCGTACTGCGCGCGGAACTTGGCCAGCAGCGGCAGCCCCAGCGCCACCGACAGTTCCTCGATCTCGCGGGTGCCGTAGGCCAGCGCCACCGGCAGCACGCCGGCGTCGCGCAGCCCGTCCAGCAGCGCCTGCGCGGTGGCCACGTCCGGGGTCTGCGCCAGCCCGCCGAAATCGATGATCACCGCGGCCCGGCCGAACAGCTTGGGCGCGCGCTGCACGCGCTCGCGCATCTCCTGGCTCAGCCGCGCCACGTCCAGCGTGCGCACGCGCAGGTTGGCGATGCCGACCTGGCCGATCTTCAGTTCGCCGGCCTGCTCGAAGTCCAGATTCATCGACGACACGCTCAGGTCCCGGTCGGGCGCTGCGCCCGCTGCAGACGATGGGCGTGGCCGGCCCAGGGCAGGTCGGGCAGGGTGTCGCCGTAGGTTTCGCGCACCCAGGCGTAACTGCACAGATCCTTCAACAGCATGCTCGCACGCACCTCCACTTCGTTCATCGTGTTCTGGCCCACTTCGCGGAAACCGAAGCTGCCATGGAACAGCAGCGCCGCATCGGCGCCGTGATCCAGGAAAACCTCGCACGCCAGTTGCGGGTAGCGCAACTCGGCGTAGCTCTGCACGTCGGCGTAGAACGCCCGGCCGACGCCGCCGCCGCGGCGGCGGCTGGCCACCACGATGCGGTCGATATAGAAAAACTGTGGGTAGCGCTCGCGGAACCAGGCGAAGTTGCTGCTGTCGTGGTCGCTGTCGCTGCCGAAGCCGACCAGGAAGCCGGCCAGGTTGCCGTCGCGCTCGGCGACGCGGAAGTACTCTGCGGTTTCGTAGAAGCGGTGCAGCTTGGCCGAATCCAGCGGCAGGATCGCCAGTCCGGCGTTGTTGTTCAGGGCCAGGACCGAATCGAGCTCGTGCTCGCGCACGTCGCGGATGACGATCGACATTGAGACTCCATTGCTGATGCGCGCGCGGCCCCGTGCGGACCGCAGGGGCGGATTATCGCACGCGCGACCCGGGGCGGCGAGCCGCGCCGGCATGACTTCCGTGGGAGTGCAATGCGCGCCGTTCATCCTAAGATGGCTGCATGTTGGGATATCTCAGCCATACCCGCGTCCTGCGCTATGCCGGCCTGTTCACCTGGGCGGTCATCTGCATGCCGTTGCTGTACCTGTACTGGGAGCCGGTCGAGGAATCGGGACGGATGCCCAGCGGCGAGGTGTGGCTGCTGCTGACCAGCTACCTGGGCTTCGGCGTGGTCTATTTCCTGCTGACCCGACGCCTGCACAGCGGCGACGGCGTGCGTTGGTACGACCGCGGCATGCTGGTGCTGCTGACCATCTGCGCGCTGGCGGTCGGCTACCTGCACCGCTCGGGGCTGGGCAGTATCCTGATGATGGTCGCGGCCGGGGTGATCCCCTGGCTGCTGCCGGTGCGCGCCGGCGTGGCCTGGCTGCTGCTGAGCCAGCTGGCGGTGCTGCCGGTGTACCTGACCATCGGCTTCCCGCCGTTCGAGGCGCTGATGCAGTCGCTGCTGTACGGCGGCTTCTCCATGTTCATCTTCGTCACCAGCCTGGTCGCGCGCCAGCAGACCCAGGCGCGCGAGGAGCAGCGCCAGCTCAACGCCGAGCTGCGCGCCACCCGCGCGCTGCTGGCCGAGAGCGCCCGGGTCAACGAGCGCACCCGCATCTCGCGCGAACTGCACGACCTGCTCGGCCACCACCTGACCGCGCTCAGCCTGAACCTGGAAGTGGCCGGCCATATCACCGAGGGCCGCGCGCAGGAGCACGTGCAGCAGGCGCATACCCTGGCCAAGCTGCTGCTGACCGACGTGCGCGAGGCGGTCAGCCAGTTGCGCGACAGCGGTGCGATCGACCTGGCGGCGGCGCTGCGGCCGCTGGCCGAGCGGGTGCCGTCGCTGCAGATCCATCTGCAGGTGGAGGAGCCGCTGACCGTGGAGGATCCCGAGCGTGCGCACGTGTTGCTGCGCTGCACCCAGGAGATCATCACCAACGCGGTGCGCCACGCCCAGGCCGACAATCTGTGGATCGAGGTGCGCCGCGACGGCCCGCAGGTGGTGATCCAGGCGCGCGACGACGGCCGCGGGTGCGAGACCCTGGCTCCCGGCAACGGCCTGCGCGGCATGCGCGAGCGCCTGAGCCAGTATGGCGGCAGCCTGGACGTGGCGGCCGCCACGTC
>NZ_NSGT01000052.1:0-49472 GCF_009192905.1 Xanthomonas sp. LMG 12459 | reverse complement strand
TGCAGAGCACCGCGCTGGGCTACTTCGCCTATGCACCGGGCGACCATGCCAGCGCGCTGGGCGCGCAGTCCTGGGCCAGCGGCGCCAACAGCACCGCGCTCGGCTACTACAGCACCGCGTTTGCGGCCGACAGCGTGGCGCTGGGCGCCAACGCGGTGGCGCGCCGGGCCAACACGGTCTCGGTCGGCGATGCCGGCAGCGAGCGGCAGGTGGTCAACGTCGCCGCGGGCACGCAGTCCACCGATGCGGTCAACCTCGCGCAGCTGGATGCGGTGCGCGCCACTGCCGAAAGCACTTCCAAGTTCTTCGCCCACAGCGGCGGCGGCACGGTCGGCGCCTATGCCGACGGCGCCGGCGCGCTGGCCGCCGGCGATGCGGCCAATGCCTACGGCAGCGGCGCGGCGGCGTTCGGCAGCGGCGCGGCGGCGATGGGCGATGACGCGGTGGCGCTGGGCAACGGCAGCACGGCCGCCGGCACCGGCGGCACCGCCATCGGTGGCCGCGGCCAGGCCTACGACCAGTACAACCAGCCGATCGTCGATGCCGACGGCAAGCCGGTGCTGGTCGGTGCCAATGCCGGCGAGAACGCCACCGCGCTCGGCGCGGGCGCGCAGGCGACGGGCAGCGTCGCCACCGCCACCGGCTACGGTGCGCAGGCCACCGGCGACCACAGCACCGCCGGCGGCTACAAGGCGCGTGCGACCGGCAACTACAGCCTGGCGCAGGGCGACAACGCCTGGGCTAGCGGCGAGGACGCCAGTGCGGTCGGCGCTTACGCCTGGGCCACGGCCGATGGCGCGTCGGCGTTCGGCACCTCGGCCTGGGCCACCGGCACCAACGCCTCGGCGTTCGGTACCGGGGCGTGGGCCAGCGGCAGCGGCGCTACTTCGATCGGCTTCAACAGCTGGGCGCCGGGGCTGAGCGCCACCGCGGTCGGTCGCGGCGCGTTCGGCTACGGCAACTACAGCGTGGCGCTGGGCTTCCAGGCGCTGGGCAACCAGGTCAACACCATCGCCATCGGCACCAACACCGTGGCCGACGCGGAAAGCGCGATCAGCATCGGTGCCGGCAGCGAGGCCACCGCCGCCAATGCGGTGGCGCTGGGTGCCGGGGCGGTCGCCGACCGCGCCTACAGCGTGTCGGTGGGCAGTGCCGGGCAGGAGCGGCAGATCACCAACGTGGCCGCCGGCACCGAGGCCACCGATGCGGTCAACGTCGCCCAGCTGGATGCGGTGAAGCAGGCCGCGGCAGCGACCAGCAAGTACTTCCAGGCCAGCGGCAGCGCCGACAGCGATGCCGGCGCCCTGGTCGACGGCGACAATGCGCTGGCGGCCGGCGAGGCCGCCAACGCCACCGCCGACGGCGCCACTGCGCTCGGTGGCGGCGCCAATGCCGTGGCCGCCGGGGCGACCGCGATCGGCTTCAACGCCGTCTCCAGCGGGGTCGATGCGGTCGCGCTGGGCAACGCCAGCCAGGCGTCGGGCGAGAACAGCATCGCCATCGGCAGCAACGCCCAGGCCAGCGAGATCGGCGCCACCGCCAGCGGCGCCGGCGCGCAGGCCAGCGGCACCTATGCCACCGCCACCGGCAACGAAGCGGTGGCCTCGGACAACCAGGCCACGGCCACCGGCTTCCGCAGCGCTGCCTCGGGCATCGGCGCCACCGCACTGGGCGGCTACAGCGAGGCCACCGGCTACCTGTCCTCGGCACTGGGCTATGGCGCGCTGGCCTCCGGCAGCTACGGCACTGCGGTCGGCGTGTCCTCCACCGCGTCCGGCAGCAGCAGCGTGGCGGTGGGCGAGTACAGCGTGGCCTCCGGCGAGGAGAGCGTGGCGGTCGGCGGTACTTCGTTCTTCGGCCTGATCCCGGCCGAGGCCTCGGGCGCCAACAGCGCGGCGTTCGGCGCTGGTGCCGGCGCCACCGCCGACTTCAGCAGCGCGCTCGGCAGTCTCAGCTACGCCAGCGCCGACAGCGCCAGTGCGTTCGGCTACGGCGCCTACGCGTCCGGCGTCAACAGCGTGGCCCTGGGCGCGAACTCCGAAGCGGCGCGCGACAACACCGTCTCGGTGGGCAGCGCCGGCAAGGAGCGGCAGATCACCAGCGTCGCCGCCGGTACCGAAGCCACCGACGCAGTCAATGTCGCGCAACTGAACGAGGTGAAGCAGTCCGCCGACGCCACCGGCAAGCAGTTCAAGGCCAACGGCGGCAGCGACCCGGCCGACGATGTCGGCAGCTACGTGGAGGGCAATTACGCCACCGCCGCCGGCGAAGCCAGCAACGCCTACGGCACCGGTGCCTCGGCCTTCGGCAGCGGCGCGCTCGCGGGTGCCCGCTACGCCACCGCGTCCGGCTACAACGCCACCGCCACCGGCGAATCCAGCACCGCGATCGGCGGCTCGCTGTACTACACCGACGCGTCCGGCAACGTGCTGCTCGACGGCACCACCACCGCCAGCGCCGCCGGCGCCACCGCGCTGGGCGCAGGTGCGCAGGCCAGCGGCACGTTCAGCAGCGCCAGTGGCGCCGGTGCCGTCGCCAGCGGCCTGCAGGCCACGGCCGACGGCTACAAGGCCAACGCCGGCAGCGACTACAGCACCGCGGTCGGTGCCTTCAGCGCCGCCAGCGGCACTCGCACCAGCGCGTTCGGTTACGGCGCGGCGGCGGCGGGCAACTACGCCTCGGCGCTGGGCTGGGGCAGCACCGCCTCCGGCGCCTATGCCGCGGCGCTGGGCTACAGCGCCCGTGCCACCGGCGAGGATGCGACCGCGCTCGGCGCCTCGGCCTGGGCCACGGCGGCGCAGACCACCTCGGTCGGCCAGTTCGCCTGGGCTACGGCGCAAGGCGGCACCGCGATCGGCCAGAACGCCTTCGCCTACGGTGGCACCAATGCCACGGCGCTGGGCATCAACGCCTCGGCCAGCGGCGCCGGCAGCGTCGCCCTGGGTTCGGGCGCGCGCACCAGCGAAGCCAACGTGGTGTCGGTGGGCGGCGGCAACGGCGTCACCGCGCCGGCCACGCGCCGCATCACCAACGTCGGCGCGGCGGTCAACGCCACCGATGCGGTGAACAAGGCGCAGCTGGACGCGGTGGCCACCGCGGCCGGCGACACCAGCGCGCGCTTCCAGAGTTCCGGTACCGCGGTGGCCAGCGCCAGCGGCGTGGACAGCACCGCGGCCGGTGCCGGCGCCACCGCCAGCGGCCTGCGCAGTTCCGCGCTGGGCGTGGGCAGCGTCGCCGCCGGCGCCGGTGCCACCGCCAATGGTGCCGGCAGCTCGGCGACCGGTGCGCGCAGCACCGCGATCGGCCTGCAGACCAACGCGATCGGCGAGAACGGCGTGGCGATGGGCTACAACAGCTTCGTCCGCAACAGCGGCAGCAACGGCGTCGCGCTCGGCGCCAATGCCGGCGTCTCGGCGGACAACGCGGTGGCGCTCGGTGCCGGTTCGCGGGTGTACGAGGCCGACACCGTGTCGCTGGGCAGCGGCAACGGCCGCGGCGGCCCGGCCACCCGGCGCATCGTCAACCTGACCGCCGGCAGCGTCGCCGCCGGCAGCACCGACGCGATCAACGGCGGCCAGCTGTACCAGTCGCTGAGCAACATGGCCACGTTCCTGGGTGGCGGTGCCGGACTCGGCGCGCAGGGCCTGTTCGTGGCGCCCACGTACGTGATCCAGGGTGCCAGCTACAACAACGTCGGCGCGGCACTGGCGGCGCTGGACGGCAAGGTCAGCGAACTGGATGCGCGCACCGGCGGCAGCGGCACCGCGGCACGCAGCGCGCGCATGGTCGGTACCAGTGCGGTGGCCGCGCAGGCCACCGAGGCGGCGCCTGCGGCGTCGGCCGCGACCGCTGCAACCGCGGCGGCGACGCCGGTGTCCGGCAGCATCGGCACCGCGCAGGTCGGCGAAAGCACGGCGGTCGCCTCCAGCGCCACGGCGGTGGGGACCGCCGCGCGCGCCAACGACGTCACCGGCACCGCCATCGGTGGCAGCGCCTACGCGCACGGCCCCAACGACACCGCGATCGGCAGCAACGCCAAGGTCAATGCCGACGGCAGCACCGCGGTGGGCGCCAACAGCCACATCGCGGCGGTGGCGACCAACGCGGTGGCGATGGGCGAGGGCGCCAGCGTCAGCGCGGCCTCGGGCACCGCCCTCGGCCAGGGCGCCAGCGCCACCGCGCAGGGCGCGGTCGCACTGGGGCAGGGGTCGGTGGCCGATCGTGCGCAGACGGTCTCCATCGGCAGCGCCGGCAACGAGCGTCAGCTCGCCAACGTCGCCGCCGGCACCCAGGCCACCGATGCGGTCAACAAGAGCCAGCTCGACAACGGCGTGGCTACGGCCAAGTCGTACACCGATGCGCGCTTCGGCACCATGGCCGACAGCTTCGAGGTGCTGCGCGGCGACGTCGATGCGCGGTTGCGCGACCAGGACCGCCGCATCGACCGCCAGGGCGCGATGAGCGCGGCCATGCTCAACATGGCCACCAGCGCCGCCGGCATCCGCACCCAGAACCGGGTCGGTGCCGGCATCGGCTTCCAGAACGGCGAGTCGGCGCTGTCGGTGGGCTACCAGCGCGCCTTCAGCGACCGCGCCACGGTGACCATCGGCGGTGCCTTCAGCAGCGACGACAGCTCCATCGGCATCGGTGCCGGTTTCGGCTGGTGATCCATCGCGGACGGCGGCGCGTACCGCCGTCCGCCACGCAATGGCCTGAGGGGGCAGACCACAGGACCTTGGCTGGGCCGGCCAACGGATTCGGAAAAAGGGAGTTTTACGGCCGCAACTGTCGCCTGATCCACGAAACTTTGAAGAGGACGTCAACGTGATCGACAAGCAAAACCTTCGTATCAATGCCATCGCCGCCGCCATGCTGGCGATGTCGCTGGGAGCCTCGAGCGCGATCGCGGCCAGCGCCTCGGCGCCGCTGCCGGTCAAGGAACCGGGCAGGTCCGCGCCGGCCGATGCGGTGACCTCCAACCGCATCCTGGTGCGCTACAACGCCGGCACCGCCGCGGCCAGCGACCGCAGCGCCAAGCTGTCGACGGTGCAGTCGGCGGTGGGCCGTGCCAGCCTCGGCGGCAGCAACGGCATTTCGCGCGCGGCCGCGGCCAGCGTGCGCGCCGAGTATGTGCGGACCCTGGGCATCGGCGCGGACCTGATCCGCCTGACCGGCAAGCTGAGCAAGGCCGACCTGGACAAGGTGGTGGCGGAGATCGCCGCCGACCCGACGGTGAAGTACGCGCAGGTCGACGCCAAGCTGCGGCCGGTCGACGTGCTGCGGGCCAAGACGCAGGTGCAGCCGCAGTTGGTGCCCAACGATCCGCTGTACGCGCAGTACCAGTGGCACTACAGCAACGCCACCGGCGGCATCAACCTGCCGGCCGCGTGGGACGTGTCCAAGGGCGACGGTGTCGTCGTCGCGGTGCTCGATACCGGCATCCTGCCGAATCACCCGGACGTGGCGGTGAACCTGCTGCAGGGCTACGACTTCATCTCCGACAAGGAGGTCTCGCGGCGTCCGACCGACGCCCGCGTGCCGGGCGCGCTGGACTACGGCGACTGGGTCGAGAACGACAACGAGTGCTACGCCGGCTCGGTGGCCGAGGACAGCTCCTGGCACGGCAGCCATGTCGCCGGCACCGTCGCCGAAGCGACCAACAACGGCATCGGCATGGCCGGCGTGGCGCCCAACGCCACCGTGCTGCCGGTGCGCGTGCTCGGCAAGTGCGGCGGCTACACCTCCGACATCGCCGACGCCATCGTCTGGGCCTCGGGCGGTACCGTGTCCGGCGTGCCGGCCAACCAGAACCCGGCCGAGATCATCAACATGAGCCTGGGCGGCGGCGGTGCCTGCGACAGCGCCACCCAGGACGCGATCAACGGCGCGGTGTCGCGCGGCACCACGGTGGTGGTGGCCGCCGGCAACAACACCGCCAATGCCGCCAACTTCAGCCCGGCCAGCTGCGACAACGTGATCGCGGTCGGCGCCACCCGCATCACCGGTGGCATCACCTACTACTCCAACTTCGGCGCCAAGGTGGACCTGTCCGGTCCGGGCGGCGGCGGCAGCGTCGACGGCAACCCGGGCGGCTACATCTGGCAGAACGGCTACAGCGGCGCGACCACGCCGACCTCCGGCAACTACACCTACATGGGCCTGGGCGGCACCTCGATGGCCTCGCCGCACGTGGCCGCGGTGGCCGCGCTGGTGCAGAGCGCGCTGATCGCCGCGGGCAAGGCGCCGCTGACCCCGGCCGCGCTGGAAACCCTGCTCAAGCAGACCGCGCGTCCGTTCCCGGTGTCGATCCCGTCCAGCACCCCGATCGGCACCGGCATCGTCGACGCCAAGGCCGCCCTGGCCAAGGCGCTGGAAGAGCCGTGCGATCCGGCCACCGAGCAATGCGCGCCGCCGGCGACCGCGCTGACCAACAAGGTGGCGGTGGCGGGCCTGGCCGGTGCCGCGGGCAACGAGGCGCTGTACAGCTTCGAGGCCAAGGCCGGTGCGGTGCTGAGCTTCCTCACCTACGGCGGCAGCGGCAATGTGTCGCTGTATGTGAGCTTCGGCAAGGAGCCGGGCACCGGCAACGCCGACGCCAAGTCGACCCGTCCGGGCAACAACGAGACGGTGCGCTTCACCGCGCCGCAGGCCGGCACCTACTACATCAAGCTGGTCGGCGAGAGCACCTACAACGGCGTCAGCCTGGTCGCGCGCCAGTAAGCGTACGCGGCGCAGGGAAGCGCCATGCGGTTCCAGGAAACCCGGCTCCGGCCGGGTTTCCTGCATCTGGGGCAGCGCCGTGTCGGCCCACTCCGCGACTGCAGCAACGCGCAACGCAACTGCCCATCATGTCCTGCCAGGATGTCAGGCCGATGACCGTGGCGGGCCTGCCGGTGCCGGTCCGTTGGCCGCCCGGTAGACAGCGGCGGGGGAGTGCGCCGGATTCGGCGTCGGGTCATGCCGAACTGCTAAAGTCGCACGGTCATCTGGGAGGGATCGCGTGAATGCGCTCGTGAAGGACACTGCCGTCGCCGTGGAGACGCCCGAAACCCGCATCATCGCGGCGTTGCTGGCCAAGGGCCGGCTCAAGGACGGCGACCTGGCGCGCGCGCGGCAATTGCAGCGCGAGTCCGGCGGCAGCCTGCTGGCGCTGCTGGCGCGCCTGGGCCTGGTCTCCGAGCGCGACCATGCCGAGCTCAGCGCCGAAGTCCTGGGCCTGCCCCTGCTCGACGCCAAGCAGCTGCCGGCCACCGCGCCGGAGAGCCTGCCCGAGGCGCAGCCACTGTCGCTGCGCTTCCTCAAACAGTTCCATGTGTGTCCGCTCGGCGAGCGCGACGGCGTGCTGGAACTGTGGATGGCCGATCCGCACGACGCCTACGCCGCCGACGCGGTGCGCCTGGCCACCGGCCTGCAGGTGCTGCCGCGGGTCGGCCTGCGCTCGGAGATCGACGACCTGATCGAGCGCTGGTTCGGCCAGGGCCGCAGCGCGATGGGCGCGATCGTGGAAACCGCCGACGGCGACAGCGTCGCCGCCGACGACATCGAGCACCTGCGCGACCTGGCGTCCGAGGCGCCGGTGATCCGCCTGGTCAACCTGGTGATCCAGCGCGCGGTGGAACTGCGCGCCTCGGACATCCACATCGAACCGTTCGAGAGCCGGCTGAAGGTGCGCTACCGCGTCGACGGCGTGCTGATCGACGGCGAGAGCCCGCCGGCCAACCTGACCGCGGCGGTGATCAGCCGCGTCAAGATCATGGCCAAGCTCAACATCGCCGAGCGCCGTCTGCCGCAGGACGGCCGCATCATGCTGCGGGTGCAGGGCAAGGAACTGGACCTGCGCGTGAGCACCGTGCCCACCGCGCACGGCGAGAGCGTGGTGATGCGCCTGCTCGACCGCGAGACCGTGGTGTTCGACTTCCACCGGCTCGGCTTCACCGACGCGTTCCTGCCGCAGTTCCGCAAGGTGCTGGAGCAGCCGCACGGCATCCTGCTGGTCACCGGCCCCACCGGCTCGGGCAAGACCACCACGCTGTACACCGCGCTGAGCCAGCTCAACACCGCCGACGTCAAGATCATCACCGTCGAGGACCCGGTTGAGTACCAGATCGAGGGCATCAACCAGATCCAGGCCAAGCCGCAGATCGGCCTGGACTTTTCGCACGCGCTGCGCAGCATCGTGCGCCAGGACCCGGACATCATCATGATCGGCGAAATGCGCGACTTGGAGACGGCGCGCATCGCCATCCAGTCCGCGCTGACCGGCCACCTGGTGCTGTCGACCCTGCACACCAACAACGCCGCCGGCGGCATCACCCGCCTGCTCGACATGGGCGTGGAGGACTACCTGCTGACCTCCACCATCAACGGCATCCTCGCCCAGCGCCTGGTGCGGCGGCTGGAGCCGACGCATGCCGAGCGCTATGCGGCCTCGCCGGAGGAGATCGAGAAGTTCGAACTGCGCCGGCTGCAGCCGGAAGGCGAGATCTTCCTGTACCGCCCGCGGCCCTCGGCGATCGCGCCGACCGGCTACGTCGGCCGCACCACCATCATGGAATTCCTGGTGATGAACGACGTGCTGCGGCGCGCGGTGATGCGCCACGCCGGCATGGGCGAGATCGAGCAACTGGCGCGTGAGGCCGGCATGCGCACCATGTACGAGGACGGCTTGGCCAAGGCACTCAGCGGCCAGACCACGATCGAGGAAGTGCTGCGCGTGACGGAGGAAACCTGATGCGCGCGATCTGCGCTCCGGTGGTGACGACGTGTCGCTGCGCCGTGCGCCGGCGGTCCGCGCTCGGGAACGTATGGACCGCGCACGACGCGCGTTCCCATTCCCGATTCCCCATTCCCCACTCCCAGCCCTGATGCCCCTGTACCGCTACAAGGCCCTGGACTCGCACGGCGAGGTCCTGGAAGGGCAGATGGAAGCCGCCAGCGAGGCGGAGGTGGCGCTGCGCCTGCAGGAGCAGGGGCATATGCCGATGCAGGCCCGGCTCGCCGCCGAGGGCGGCGGCACCTCGCTGCGCGGGTTGTTCCGGCCCAAGCCGTTCGACGGCGCGGCGCTGGTGCAGTTCACCCAGCAGCTGGCGACGCTGCTCGGCGCCGGCCAGCCGCTGGATCGCGCGCTGTCGATCCTGCTCGAGCTGCCCGAGGACGAACGTTCCAAGCGCACCGTCGGCGACATCCGCGACGCGGTGCGCGGCGGCGCGCCGCTGTCCACCGCGCTGGAGCGCCAGCACGGGCTGTTCTCGCGCCTGTACATCAACATGGTGCGCGCCGGCGAGGCCGGCGGCAGCCTGCACGACACCCTGCAGCGCCTGGCCGAGTACCTGGAGCGCAGCCGCGAACTGCGCGGGCGGGTGATCAACGCGCTGATCTATCCGGCGATCCTGGTCAGCGTGGTCGGCTGCGCGCTGCTGTTCCTCCTCGGCTACGTGGTGCCGCAGTTTGCACAGATGTACGAGAGCCTGGACGTGGCCCTGCCGTGGTTCACCCAGGCGGTGCTGAGCGTGGGCCTGTTCGTGCGCGACTGGTGGATCGTGCTGCTGGTGGTGCCGGGCGTGACCATCCTGGCGGTGGACCGCAAGCGCCGCGACCCCGCATTCCGTGCCAGCTTCGACGCCTGGCTGCTGCGCCAGCGCTTCGTCGGCGTGCTGATTTCGCGGCTGGAGACCGCGCGCCTGACCCGCACCCTCGGCACGTTGCTGCGCAACGGCGTGCCGTTGCTGGCGGCGCTGGGCATCTCCCGCAACGTGCTGTCGAACCTGGCGCTGACCGCCGACGTCGGCGCCGCCGCCGACGACGTCAAGAACGGCCATGGGCTGTCGGCGTCGCTGTCCAAGGGCAAGCGCTTCCCGCGCCTGGCGCTGCAGATGATCCAGGTCGGCGAGGAATCGGGCGCACTCGACATCATGCTGCTGAAGACCGCCGACACCTTCGAGCAGGAGACCGCCCAGGCCATCGACCGCCTGCTGGCGGCGATGGTGCCGGCGATCACCCTGGTCCTGGCCTCGGTGGTCGGCCTGGTGATCATTTCCGTCCTCGTCCCCCTCTACGACCTCACCAATGCGATTGGGTGAGGCCATGCGCTTGCGAACCGCAGGTTCGCGCATGGCCGAACGCCCGGCCATGGATGGCCGGGCCGGTCTATCCGGAGCCGGCGATGTGACGCCATGGACGGCAGCGGCCTTGCCTGCTGCGTCTGCGCGGCGCGCCATGGCGCATGTGGCGCCGAACGCCCGGCCAGGGATGGCCGGGCCGGTGGTTCCGGCGCTCGCGATGCCGCGCCATGGACGGCTGCGCAGTCATCTGGCGCAGCGTACGAGCGAATCGAAGGAGGCCATGCGCTTGCGAACCGCAGGTTCGCGCATGGCCGAACGCCCGGCCATGGATGGCCGGGCCGGTCTCTCCGGAGCCGGCGATGTGACGCCATGGACGGCAGCGGCCTTGCCCGCTGCGTCTGCGCGGCGCGCCATGGCGCATGTGGCGCCGAACGCCCGGCCCCGTCCGGGCCTCAGGCGACTGCCGCGGAATGTGACGCCGCGCGGTCCCGACCGGGAACCTTCCGCCGCCGCCCCTGTCCCATTGCCAGCGGCGCCGCGCGCGCCGGCCGTGGCCGTGCGTGCGCGCGGCGCGGATCCTCCACCGCCCGGCGTGACGGCGTGCGTGACGCGCCGCTGTACCGCCGGCCGGCATCGGCTGCCATCGTCACCGTGTTCGGCTACATAGGTCTTCCACCGCAAGGATCCGATGCAATGCGCACTCTTCGCCGCTCCCTGACCCGTTCCCCGTCCGCCGCACGCCAGGCGGGCATGAGCCTGCTGGAAATCATCATCGTCATCGTGCTGATCGGCGCGGTGCTGACCCTGGTCGGCAGCCGCGTGCTCGGCGGCGCCGACCGCGGCAAGGCCAACCTGGCCAAGTCGCAGATCCAGACCCTGGCCGGTAAGGTCGACAACTACCAGCTCGACACCGGCAAGCTGCCGTCCAAGCTCGACGACCTGGTCACCGCGCCGGGCGGCGTCAGCGGCTGGCTCGGCCCGTACGCCAAGCCGGCCGAACTGAACGACCCCTGGGGCCACCCGATCGAATACAAGGTGCCCGGCGAAGGCCGGCCGTTCGACCTGATCAGCCTGGGCAAGGACGGCCAGCCCGGCGGCAGCAGTTACGACGCCGACATCAAGTACGAGTGATCCGGCGCCGTGATCCGGGCCCCTGCCGGCGCGCTGCGCTTCGGCGTGCCGGCGTGCGCGCCGGCTGCGCGTGCGCGCATGCGCGGCGTGTCGCTGCTGGAGATGCTGCTGGTGGTGGGCCTGATCGCGATCGCCGCGCTGCTGGCGGCCTCGGTGCTGACCGGCGGCATCGACGGCATGCGCCTGCGCTCGGCGGCCAAGGAGATCGCCTCGCAGCTGCGCTACACCCGCGCCCAGGCGATCGCCAGCGGCCAGCCGCAGCGCTTCCTGATCGATCCGCAGGCGCATCGCTGGCAGGCGCCCAACGGCCGCCACGGCGAGATCCCGCCGTCGCTGACGATCGGCTTCACCGGTGCGCGTCAGGCGCAGCGCCGCGACGGCGAGGGCGCGATCCAGTTCTTCGAGGACGGCGCCTCCACCGGCGGGCGCATCGACCTGCAGGCGCGCCAGGCGCGCTGGCGCGTCGACGTGACCTGGCTGACCGGCGAGGTCACGGTCGGGCGCGCACCGGACCAGGCGGGCCCATGAACCGCCAGCGCGGCTACACCCTGATCGAGGTGATCGTGGCGTTCGCGCTGCTGGCGCTGGCGCTGACCCTGCTGCTGGGCTCGCTGTCCGGCGCCGCACGCCAGGTGCAGCGTGCCGACCAGTTGAGCCGCGCCACCCTGTACGCGCAGTCGCTGCTGGCGGCGCAGGGCGTGGAGCAGCCGCTGCAGCCGGGACGCAGCCAGGGCACGCTGGATCAGGGTCGCTACCGCTGGACCCTGGACGTGGCGCCCTACGCCGACCCGCGGCGGCCGCCCGATGCCGCGGTGACGCCGGGCGCGCCGACCTTGCTGCAATTGACCCTGCAGGTGCGCTGGGGCGATGCGCCGGCGCAGGCGCTGCAGTGGAAGACCCTGCGCCTGGTCGCCCCGCAAGGCAACGGGGTGCCGCAATGATCACGCGCGCGCCGCCGCGCGCCACCGCGCGCGGCTTCACCCTGATCGAAGTGCTGCTGGCTACGGTGCTGCTGGTCGGCGGCCTGACCCTGGCCTTCGCCACGCTGCGCTCGGCGATGGCGATCAGCGGCCGCGGCGAGGCGATCGCCGGACGCAGCGAACGCATGCGCGCGGTCGAGGGCTTCCTGCGCCGGCGCCTGAGCGGCGCGCAATCGCTGCCGCTGGATATCGACACACACACCCTGCAGCCGGTGCGTTTCGTCGGCGAACCGCAGCGCATGCAGTTCGTGGCCGATCTGCCCGAGTACCTCGGCCGCGGCGGCCCCTACCTGCACGACCTGCGTGTCAGCGGCGAGGGCGACCATCGGCAACTGGCGATCGCGCTGGTGCAGGTGCAGGCCGGCAAGCAACTGCCTGAGACCCCGCCACGCCCGCCCGAGCCGCTGGCGCGCGACCTGCGCGAGGTGCGCTTCCGCTACCGCGGCCTGGACCCGGAGCGCGGCACCATCGGCCCCTGGCAGGAGCGCTGGGAGCGCACCGACACGCTGCCGCTGCTGGTCTCGATCGAGTTGCGCAGCGGCGACGGCACGGCGTGGCCGCCGCTGGTGGTGGCGCTGCGCCAGGCCGGCGGCGCGGAGATGCGGCAATGAGCGCGACGCATCGCCACCGCGGCGCCGCGCTGGTGCTGGTGCTGTGGCTGATCGCGCTGCTGACCGCGCTGATCGGCGCGTTCGCGCTGACCGCGCGCACCGAGAACCTGCAGGGCAAGGTGCTCGGCGACGGCGCCGAGGCGCAGGAGCGCGCCCGCGCCGGCCTGGAATACGCGCTGACCCGGCTCGCCGGCACCCCCACGCAGCCGGGCTGGCGTGCCGACGGCCGGCGCTACCGCTGGCAGTACGAGGGCGCCACCGTCGACCTGCGGGTCACCGACGAGAGCGGCAAGGTCGATCTGAACATGGCCGATGCACAGCTGCTGGCGGCGCTGGTGCGCGCGGTCGGCGAGGATCCGCAGCGCGCCGAGCGCATCGCCGCGGCGATCGTGGACTGGCGCGACCCGGACAATCTGACCCAGCCCAACGGCGCCGAGGATCCGGACTATGCCGCCGCCGGTTTGCCCTACGGCGCCAAGGATGCGCCGTTCGAAAGCCTGGCCGAACTGCAGCTGGTGCTGGGCATGGACCCGGAGCTGTACGCCAAGCTGCTGCCCAACCTGACCCTGTACGGTGGGGTGTCGCGGCCGACGCCGGACTTCGCGCCGGGGCCGGTGCTGACCGCGCTCGGCCTGGACGCGCAGCAGGTGCTGGCGCAGCGCGAACGCACCGACCAGACCCAGCTCGGCATGGTCGGCATGGGCGGTGGCGGCACCTACAGCATCGAAAGCCGGGCGCGGCTGGGCAGTGGCCGCGAGGGCGTGTTGCGCGCCGTGGTGCGCCCAGGCTCGTCGGCGCTGCCGGGCTCCGCCTACACTGTGTTGCGTTGGGAAGAAGGAACGACGGTGCGATGACGGCGTGGCGCGACACGATGGACAAACTTGGCGTACGCATCGCCCCCGGTGCGGGCGGGCTGCTGGCCTGGTGGCAGCGCTCGCTGATGGCGTGGCTGCCGCCGCGCTGGCAACTGCAGCTGGGCTGGTCGCAGGCGCGGCTGCTGCTGTGGCGCGAGGGCGAGCAGCTGATGCTGGCGCGGCAGGTCGAGTCCGAACTGGGCGCGCCGCTGGCGCTGCCGTGGCCGCTGCTGCCCGACGAACTGGAGGCGCTGCTGGGGCCGCGCCTGGCGGCGCTGCCGCGGGTGTGGCTGTTGCCGGCCGAGGCGGCGTTGCAACGCCATCTGCGCCTGCCGGCGGCGGCCGCCGAGCACCTGCGCGAGGTGGTGAAGTTCGAGATCGACCGGCAGACCCCGTTCCAGGCCGACCAGGTGATCTACGACGTGCGCGCCGACGGTCGCCGCGACGACGCCCAGCTCGACGCCGAACTGGTGGTGGCCCCGCGCCGCGTGCTGGACGACCTGCAGGCCAGCGCCGGCGCGCTGCGCCCGACCCTGGCCGGCATCGACGTCGCCGGCAGCGATGGCGCGCCGCTGGGAGTGAATCTGCTGCCGCAGGAACAGCGCCACCGCCGCGCCGACCCGATGCGGCGCTGGAACGCGATTCTTGCCGCCACCGCGCTGCTGGCGCTGTGCGCGGCCGGCTGGCAACTGCTGGACAACCGCCGCGATGCGCTGGAGCACCTGCGCACCCAGGTGGACAGCGGCGCGCAGCGCGCGCGCGCGGTCGCCGCGCAGCGCCAACAACTGCTCGATCTGGTCGAAGGCGCCGCGTTCTTCGACCAGTTGCGTGCCGAGCGCCCGGCCTCGGTCGAGGTCTGGAACGAATTGAGCAAGCGCCTGCCGGAGGGCACCTATCTGGAGAAGTTCTCGATCGAGGGCAACCAGTTGCAGTTGATCGGCCTCAGCAGCGAAGCCTCGTCGCTGGTCGGGCGCCTGGAAGGCTCGCCGCTGTGGCGCACGCCGTCGCTGACCGGCGTGCTGCAGGCCGATCCGGGCAGCCACCGCGACCGCTTCACCCTCACCGCCGAGCTGGCCGGCACCAAGCGCAAGGAGGCCGCCGATGCCGGTGCAGGTCGATAAGCGCGACCGCTGGCTGGCGCTGGGCCTGCTGCTGGCGGCGCTGGCGCTGGGCTACCTGGTGCTGGTGCATCCGTGGTGGACCGTGCCGATGCGCGAGGTCGATGCGCAGATCCAGGAACTGCAGCAGCGCGAACTGCGCGTGCGCATGCAGTTGCAGCAGGCGCCGCAGGTGGCGCAACGGCTGCAGCAGGCGCAGCGCGAACTGGCCACGCGCCCGGGCTTCCTGCGCGAGACCTCGGCCGAACTGGCCTCGGCCGGTCTGGTGCAGCGCCTGGAAAGTGCGGTGGCCACGGCCAGCCCCGGCAACCGCAGTTGCGCGATCAGCAACCGCTCGCCGCTGGCCGCCGACAACCGCAGCGACCGCTTCACCCGCGTGGCGGTGCAGGTGCGCCTGCGCTGCGGCACGCCGGAGCTGGCGGCGGTATTGCATGCGCTGGAAAGCGGCACGCCGGCGCTGTTCATCGACAACCTCAACGTGATGGCGCAGCGCTACCAGCTCTCGCCGGGCGAGAGCGGCAACGGCCTGGACGTGGCCTTCGAACTGGCCGGCTACCTGCGTCCGAACGCGATGCCGGCGCCGCCGGCGGCGTCCACCACACCGGACCCGTCGGCAGCAGCGGCCCCCGCCGCGGCCACGCCGGTGATGAACGCCGGCGGTTCCGCCGGCGCTGGCCCGACCGAGCCGGCCACCGTGCCGTCGCCGCCGCCGGCCACGCCCAGCGCGACCAACCCGCCAGGTGCGCCCGGCGCCGCGAATGCCGCGCCGGCGGACCTGCCGCAACAGGTGGAGGGCCGCCATGCGAATTGAAGCGATGGGCCTGCGTACCGTGTGGCTGGGCACGCTGGCGCTGTGGGGGCTGCTGATCTGGGCGTTGGGCCTGGGCGGGCTCGGCGAACGCGTGGCGCCGCTGCCCGACGATCCGTCGATGCTGCAGCGGCTGCCGGGCTTGCCCGCGGCCACCACACAGCGCCTGGGCGATTTCTCGCAGTACGGCGAGATCGCCGCGCGCCCGGTGTTCGCTGAGGATCGCCGTCCGCATCCGTTCTTCCTCAGCGCCGACAACGGCCAGGCCGCCGCGCCCAACGTGCGCCTGACCGGCGTGCTGCTCACCGACCGCTTCAAGATGGCGACGCTGACCACCGAGCAGGGCGAATCGCTGCGCCTGAAGGAAGGCGGCGACGCCGTGCAGGGCTGGCGGCTGCTGTCGCTGTCGCCGCGCCAGGCCACGGTCAGCGGTTCCGGTGGCACCCAGACCCTGGAATTGAAGGTGTTCGACGGCAAAGGCGGGCAGCCGCCGACCGTGCTCGGCCAGGCCGGGCGTGCCGCGCAGGGGCAGATGCCGCCGCCGGCGTCCGCGCCCAATGGCCAGTCCAACGCCAACGCGCCGCGCCCGCCGAACCAGTCCACCCCCAACCCGGTGCCGAACCAGGCACCGACCCCGAGCGCCCCTCAGCCGTCGTCGCCGGCTCCGTCGTCGGAGCAGTTGCAGGCCATCCGCGAGCGGATCGAAGCGCGCCGTCGGCAATTGCAGCAACAGCGCCAGAACAACCCCTCAGGTCAGAACCCTTGAAGAGTGATCGCATGACGCCGCGTCTGTTTTCCCTGTTCCTCGCCATCGGCCTGGTGGCCGGCTGCGCCACCACGCCCTCGCCGGACATCCGTCGCGGCGCCGCGATCAACCCCCAGGTCGGCGCGGCCGGCAGCACCCAGAGCGACGGCCAGGGCGGCCCGGCCGATCCCAACGCCTTGCCCGAGCGCGCCACCCCGGTGATCCGCCGCGGCAGCGGCACCATGATCAATTCCGCGGCTGCCGCGGCGCCGGCGCCGTCGCTGGGCAACGCCAGCAGCGGCAGCGCCACCTTCAACTTCGAGGGCGAATCGCTGCAGGCGGTGGTCAAGGCCATCCTCGGCGACATGCTCGGGCAGAACTACGTGATCGCGCCGGGCGTGCAGGGCACGGTGACCCTGGCCACGCCCAAGCCGGTGTCGCCGGCGCAGGCGCTGAACCTGCTGGAGATGGTGCTGGGCTGGAACAACGCACGCATGGTCTACAGCGGCGGCCGCTACAACATCGTCCCCGCCGACCAGGCCCTGGCCGGCACGGTGGCGCCGAGCACCGCCTCGCCGGCCAACGCGCGCGGTTTCGAGGTGCGCGTGGTGCCGCTGAAGTACATCTCCGCCAGCGAGATGAAGAAGGTGCTGGAGCCGTACGCGCGGCCGAACGCCATCGTCGGCATCGACGGCTCGCGCAACGTCATCACCCTGGGTGGTACCCGCGCCGAGCTGGAGAACTACCTGCGTACCGTGCAGATCTTCGACGTCGACTGGCTGTCGGGCATGTCGGTGGGCGTATTCCCGATCCAGTCGGGCAAGGCCGAGCAGGTCGCGGCCGATCTGGAGAAGGTGTTCGGCGAGAACAGCAAGACCCCCAGCGCCGGCATGTTCCGCTTCATGCCGCTGGAGAACGCCAACGCGGTGCTGGTGATCACCCCGCAGGCGCGCTACCTGGACCAGATCCAGGAGTGGCTGGACCGCATCGACAGCGCCGGCGGCGGCGCGCGGCTGTTCTCCTACGAACTCAAGTACATCAAGGCCAAGGACCTGGCCGACCGCCTGGCCGAAGTGTTCGGCGCCGGCGGCGGCAACCGAGGCGACTCCAACGCCTCGCTGATGCCGGGCTCGCAGATGAGCCAGTTGAACGGTGGCGGCCTGGGCGGCTTCAACGGCAGCGACAGCAGCAGCCTGGGCGGCAGCAGCCTGGGCAGTAGCGGCAGCAGCGACAGCCTGGGCAGCAGCAGTTCCTCCGGCAGCAGCAGCGGCGGCGGCCTGGGCAATGGCAGCCTGCAGCTGTCGCCGCGCACGTCCGGCAACGGCAGCGTGACCCTGGAAGTGCAGGGCGACAAGGTCGGCGTGTCGGCGGTGGAGGAAACCAACACCCTGCTGGTGCGCTCGACCCCGCAGGCCTGGCGCTCGATCCGCGACGTGGTCGAGAAGCTCGACGTGATGCCGATGCAGGTGCACATCGAGGCGCAGGTGGCGGAGGTCAATCTGACCGGTAAACTGAAGTATGGCGTCAACTGGTACTTCGAGCAGGCGGTGAATGCGCCGGCCAATGCCGACAACATCGGCATTGGCGGTGGCGCGAATCTGCCCAGCGCGGCCGGCCGCAAGATCTGGGGCGACATCGCCGGCAGCATCACCGGCAGCAGCGGTTTGGGCTGGACCTTCCTGGGCAGGAACGCAGCCGCGGTGATTTCTGCACTGGATCAGGTCACCAATGTCAAACTGCTGCAGACGCCTTCGGTGTTCGTTCGCAACAATGCCGAAGCAACACTCAACGTGGGCACGCGCATCCCGATCAATTCAGTCAGCGTCGACACGGGCCTGGGCACCGGCGCTACATATTCCTCGGTGAACTACCTGGATACCGGCGTGATCCTCAAGGTGCGTCCGCGTGTGACCAAGGACGGAATGGTGTTCCTGGACATCGTGCAGGAAGTCAGCTCGCCCGGCGCGGCGCCGACCAATTGCGGCACCAGCGCTGGCACCAGCGTCGCCTGCAACGTCCCGATCAACACGCGTCGCGTCAAGACCGAGGCGGCGGTACAGAGCGGTGACACCATCATGCTGGCCGGCCTGATCAGCGACAGCACCACCGACGGCAGCAACGGCGTGCCGTACCTGAGCAAGCTGCCGGTGGTTGGTGCGCTGTTCGGGCAGAAGACCCAGGACAGTAATCGGCAGGAAGTGATCGTGTTGCTGACCCCCTCGATCGTGCGCAACCCGCAGGAAGCGCGCAATCTCACCGATGAGTACGGAGCGAAGTTCGAGGCCATGAAGCCGCTGCCGGCACGCGGCAAGAAGTAAGCGGGTGAGCCTGCCCATCGTGCTGCTGGCGGTCGGCGTCGACGACGTCGCGCTGGACGCCTGCCTGGGCGCGTTGGAAGCGAACACGCCGGCCGGCACCCGCGTGTGGCTGGCCGACGATGCGCAGGCCGGCCCGCGCGGCATCCGGGTGATCGAGGCCTGGCTGGCGCGCACGCGCCTGCAGGCCGACTACACGCGGCGGCCGCGCATGCTCGGCGAGGTGGCGCATGTAGACGAGATGCTGCGTGCCTGCGGCGATGCCGACGTGGCGGTGCTGGCGGCCGATGCGCAGCCCGGGCCGGGCTGGCTGCTGCAGTTGAGCGCCTGCCTGGCGCGCGACGCGGCCATCGCCAGCGCCACGCCGTGGAGCAATGCCGGCGAAGCCTGTGCGTGGCCGCGGCTGGGCGAGATCAATCCGCTGCCCGAGGATCCCGAGCGCCTGGCACGGGCCTGCGCGGCCCTGCCGCCGCTGCATCCGGAACTGCCGTCGGCGGTGTGCCACGCGGTGGTGCTGCGCGGGGTGGCGCGGCAGCGTGCCGGCGGCCTGGACGCCAGCAGCTATGGCTCCTGGTATGCGGCGCTGACCGATCTGTCGCTGCGCATGGCCGGGCTCGGCTGGCGCAACGTGCTGTGCGAGACCGCGCATGTCGCGTGCAGTGGCGAAGGCCGCGCCGCCGACGGCGACATGGACGCGCTGGCTACGCGCTGGCCGGCCTGGCACGCGCGCCTGGCCGGCTTCCTGATGCACGATCCGCTGCGCGCCTGCCGCGAAGAGTTACAGCGCCTGTACGACACGTTGCCGCCGCCGGATCCGCAGCGTGTGCTGTTCGATGTCTAGTGCGTTCGTGTCGAGGTCGCTCCAACAATTCAGCGATGGTGGCAACAAGCTCAAGAGCAAAGCTTTCGCCTTGCGGCGAGTTACTTTTCTTTGCTTGTGCAAAGAAAAGTAACCAAAAGAAAGCACACCCTGCCTCGCGCCCTCCGCGCTAACGCGCTCCGGGTCCGCGTCCATCCCGGGGATCCGCGGAAGGGGCATCCTGCCCCTGCCGCGGACGGCGCACATCCATGTGCGCCGCCCTTCGGGTGTTTCCCCGGGATGGCCGCCGCTTCGGAAGGGAACCCGGTAAGTCAAAAGCAAGGGCAACAGCAACAATCAAAGCCAAGCGACCGCGACTCCTGCAGGGACTGGCGGTGATCGGTGTCCGGGCGCAATGAGGGAGGGAGTCTCGCCCCCTTTTTGTGGGGTCCAGTCCCGACGGCTTCCGAGGTCCTATCGTCCGCCTACTCCGTTCGTCGTGGTTGCATGACAGTTGACTCCCTCAGCGGCTTGCGGCGAGCCCGCCGGATGCACTGTGGGAGGGACTTCAGTCCCGACGCATTGCGCCATCGGAAAGCACGCACCACTTCGCGCGTCGCAGCTGCATGACATTTGACTCCCACAACCTCCCGTGCCTGGTTGTCATCGCCGCAGATCCGCTTATTCCCCCGGCGCGTAGACATCCACCGACACTTCCAGCACGTCGTGGCGCCAGGACTCGATGTCGAATTCCACGGCACGTCCGTCGGGATCGTAGCTGACGCGCTGCAGGCGGAAGCACGGCGTGCCGGCGGTGGATTGCAGCAGCACGGCCTGCTCGGCATCGAGCGTGGCCGGATACATCGACAGCCGGCTGCGCGCCTGCCGCAAGCCCAGGCGCTGGGTCAGCACCGCGCTCAGCGAGCCGGCCAGGTCGTGGTCGAGCAGGCGCGGCGCCCACGCGGCGAGGATCGCATTGGTCTCCAGCAGCACGGCGCGCCGTCCGATCCAGCGGCGGCGGCGCAGCACGAACACCTCGGCATCGGGATCGTCCAGGTGGAGGTGCCGGGCGAGCGCCGGGCCGGCCGGCTGGCGCTGCGCGGCGAGCAGTTCGGTGCGCGGGACGCCGCCCTGCGCGGCCACGTACTGCATGAAGCCGGCGATGCTGTTGGGGTCGTGGCGTACCCGCGGCGCGCTGACGAACCAGCCGCGGCGATTCTCGCGGTAGATGTGCCCGTCCGATTCCAGTTGCTGCAGCGCCTCGCGCAAGGTGATGCGGGTGCAGCCGAACAACGCGGCCAGCTCGCGCTCCACCGGCAGGCGCTGGTCGGCGCGCCATTCGCCGGCGGCGATGCGCGCCAGCAGCGCATCGGCGATGCGTTGAGCGAAGCCGGCGGTGGTGGCGAAGTGCATGCGAAATCCAGAGCGTGGAGAAGCGTGGCTGACAAGACTACGCTGCCGGTAGGCACGCGGACGATGCGGGCGTCTGATGTTCGCGTGATGCTCGTGCGGCTGCGGCGCGCCATTCGCATCGAGTTGACGACGGCACGCGCTGCGCCGCCAGGAAGCAAAGAGCGCGTGGCGTGTCAGGTGACGGCTTGCGCGCGGCGCAGATCGGCCTGCCACAGGCGCAGTCCGTACACCGCCAACACCACGAATCCGGCGTACAGCGCGGCGGTCGGGTACAGCCCCTTGTACACGAACACGCCGACGTAGACGCAGTCCAGCACGATCCACAGGCCCCAGTTGGCGATGCGCTTGCGCGCGGCCCACACGCTGGCGACCACGCTGAACGCCGACAACGCCGCGTCCAGCCACGGCAGCGCCGCATCGGTGTGACGGTGCATCCACCAGCCCAACAGCGCCGCGCCGACGGCGCCGGCCAGCAGCGAACGCAGGCCTTCGCCCCATGGCAGCGGCCCGACCTGGACCTTGCCGTCGTCGCCCAGCCCGTTGCTCCAGCGCCACCAGCCGTAACCCTGCAGCACCACGTACAGGCCCTGCAGCAGCATGTCCGAATACAGCTTCCACTGATAGAACAGCCACGCGTACAGCAGCACCGCCACCACGTTGACCGGCCAGCACCAACGCACCCGCCGCGCGGTCAGCCATACACCCAGGACGTTGATCAGTACGGCGAGCAATTCGAGCGGGGACATGGTGGGGAGGCCGGGAGTGGGGATTGGGGATTGGGGATTGTTCGCGAGCGCAGTGCATTACGCGCGTGTTGTAGGAGTGGCTTCAGCCGCGACCCGTCAGTAATAGCGCGTCACGGCTGAAGCCGCTCCCGCAGGGGCTGGCGGCAAACCGGCCGAGTGCACTGTGGGAGGGACTTCAGTCCCGACGCATTGCGCCATCGGAAAGCACATCACTTCGCGCGTCTCGACTGCATGACAGTGGATTGCCACCTTGGTCATCGGCGCGGCTGGTGTTCGAAAGTGGCAGCAGTGGATGACCTCATGGTGGATCCGGAGAACAGGGGTAGGCGCTTTTGTGAGCGAAGAAGACAGTGTTCGTCGAAGGAGCAGCGCTTGTCTGTGGGAATCAGTCGCGACCGGTCAGCAATAGCGCGTCGCGGCTGAAGCCGCTCCGACACAGGTGACGCGCCATGTCCCGCTTTTGGCTTTTACCAATCCCGAATCCCCATTCCCCATTCCCGGCCCTTCAAAAATCAAACTGCAGCGCCAGCCGCGCCGTCCGCGGCGCGCCGAGGAACAGATAGTCGTCGCCTTCGTAGGCACCGACGTCGCGCCAGTAGCGCTTGTCGGTGAGGTTGTCCACGCTCAGTCGCAGCGTGGTCGGCACCGTGCCCAGCCGGGTGGCGTAGCGGGCGCCGAGGGTGTAGACGCTGTAGCCGCCGACGGCGACCTGGCCGCTGCGGTCGGCGTACTTGGCGCCGCTGTAGTGCGCGCCGCCCAGCAGCGCCAGGCCGCTGACGCCGGGCACGTCCCAGGTGGCCTGGGCGCTGGCGCGCAGCCGCGGCACGTTCAGTGCCTGGTGGCCTTCGTCGCCCGGCGTGCCGGTGTCCTCGGCGCGCGCGCGGATGCCGGCGACGCTGGCCTGCAGGTGCAGGCCGGCGCCCAGCGTGCCGGCGGCGGACAGTTCGATGCCGCGGTTGTGCAGGCGGCCCTGCTGCACGAACAGGAAACTGCCGTCGGCCTGCGGTTGCGCGTACTGGTTGGCCTGGCGCATGTCGAACAGCGCTGCGCCCAAAGTCACGCCATCGCGCTCGAACTTCATGCCGGCCTCGCGCTGGTAGGCGCTGGTGGGGGCGAGGATGCTGTCGGCGTTGCTGGCGAACCACGGCGCGGTGCCGCCCGGGGCCAGGCCCTTGGCGAAACTGGCGTACAGCGACAGCGACGGCTGCAGCTTGAACAGCAGCGCCGCCTGCGGCAGAAACACCGAACGGCGCGTGCGTCGGGTCAGGCTGCCGTCGCGGTCCCAGGCGCGTTCGTCGTAGCGCACCTGGCGTGCGCCCAGCAGCAACTGCCAGGCATCGCCGATGCCGATGCGGTCGCTGGCCAGCAGCGCGGTCTGCGCGCTGTCCAGGCGCCGACGCTTGGGGCCGAGCACGGCGTCGGCCGGCGCCAGCAGCGGCGGGTCGGCATCGATGTTGCCGCTGCCGATCATCTCGTTGATCGAGCCGTGGCGGTCGATGGTGCGATGCAGGTAGTCGACGCCGACCTGGAACTGGTGCTGCAGCGCGCCGGTGCTGGCGCTGCCGCTGGCGATCGCCTGCAGTTCGTCGTTGCGGCGGCTGTCGGCAGGGCTGCGGTAGTCGTAGATGTCGTAGTCGCCTTCGCGGCTGAAATGGTTGGGCACCGCGTCGCCGGCGCAACTGGCCGCGCCGTAGCAGCCCCAGGCGAAGCTGGAGTAGTCGTCGATCAGCGCGCGGCTGTGCGATGCGGCCACATGTACAGCCCAGGCGTCGCTGAAGCGGTATTCGTAGCGCGCCTGCGCATTCAGCGCCTCGATGCCGACCGGCCTGGACCACGGCTGGTAGGCGAGCAGGCGATGCACGGACACTCCGCTCGGCACCTGCGTGCCGCCGAGCAACTGATAGCCCGGCACCGAGCGCTGCTGGCGGTCCTGGTATTCCACGTCCAGTTGCAGGGTCGACTGCGGGTCGATGTTCCAGTCCGCCGCCAGCGACAGGAAATTGCGGTGGCCGTCGGCGTGATCGACATAGCTGCGCAGGGTCTCGTGCGCGGCGTTGACGCGCAGGCCAAACTGGCGCTCGCTGCCGAACCAGTCGCCCAGGTCCACCGCCGCACCGCGGCTGCCGTCGTCGTCGCCGCTCAGCACCAGGCTGCGCACGTGCTGCGGGCGCTTGGTCTGATAGTCGATCACGCCGGCCGGCGTGGTGATGCCGGACAGCACCCCGGACAGGCCCTTGAGCACCTGCACCTGCTCCTTGTTCTCCAGCGCCACGTTCTGTTCGCCGGCGATGGTCAGGCCGTTGATGCGGTAGCTGTTGGCCGCATCCAGCGAATAGCCACGGACCAGGAAGTTCTCGTAGTAGCCGATCGGCGCGTAGCTGTCGCCGACCGCGGCGTCGGCGCGCAGCACCTCGCTGAGCACGCGCACCTGGCGGTCGGCCAGCTGCGTGCGGTCGATCGTGTCGATCGCCATCGGCGTATCCAGCAGCGGCGCGTCGCCGTAGCCGCTCAGGCTGCTGCGGTCGTGCGGCTGGCGGCCCTGCACGTTGACCGCGTCCAGTTCGACCGGGGTCTGCGTGCTGGCGGGCGCTGGCGCAGCGTCGGCGGCCAGGGCCGGCAGCGGCAGGGCGATGGCCAGGGCCAGCGCGAGGGCGTGCGGAGCGGGGAAGCGGCGGGTGGGAAGCATGCGGAACGACCTCGGGGAAACGAAACGAAGGAGAGAAGCGGCAGCGCCAAGCGGTGCGCGCACGGCGGGCGTGACGGCGGACGTGTCGGGGTGGATGCGACGGTTCATGACGCGGCCGCCGCGCGCCGCTGCAGGTGCCGCAGCAGGCGCTGGCCCTCGCTCTCGCCGAACCAGGCGGCGTGGCCGAGCAGGTAGCGGCGGTAGGCGATGTCGGCGTGCGCGTCCGAGCCGGTGATGCCGGCGAAGTACTCGATCTCGCTGAGTGCGAAATCCGCATGCACCAGCGGCAGCAGCGCGGCCAGCAGGCGCAGGTGCGCCGCGTCCAGCGGCAGCAATGTGGCGTAGCCGTGCAGCAGCGCATCGAGCTGGTCGAGATCGGCGACGGCGCTGCCGCCGTCGTCCAGTTGCAGCCACGGGATCAGGTTGCGCTCGATCGCGGTGGCCAGGTCGAACAGGGCGAAGGTCCGGTCGGCCAGGCCGAAATCGAACACCGCGCTGACCGTGCTGGCGGCGCCGTGGCCGCGCCACAGCAGGTTGGAGGCGTGCCAGTCGCCGTGCGTCCACAGCGCCGGCGGCGGCGTCTGCAGCAGCGGCCAGGCCTGCGCGTGCCAGGGCAGCAGCTGCGCGCGCAGGTCGCCCTGCCAGTCGCGCTGCTGCAGCCATGCGGCCAGCGCAGGGCGCCGTGCCAGATCGTGTTCCAGCGCCTGCAACGGCCGCGGCTGGGCGAACAGGCGCAGGTTGGCGACCAGCACGGTGGTGCTGCGTGGCGGCGCGGCGTAGCCGGCGGCGGCGCGGTGCAGCGCGGCCAGCGCGCGGCCGGCGGCAGCGGCATGGGCGGTGTCGGCGAACGGCGTCCACGACATCGCCTCGCGATAGCGGTCCTCGCCCTCGCCAGCGCGCATCACCTCATAGGTCCAGTGGCCACGCCGCACCGCGCTGGCGCCATCGCGGTCGCGCAGCACCTCCGGCACCGGCACGCCCTGCGCGCGCAGCTGCGCGATGAAGGCATGCTCCTCGCCCAGCGCGTGCAGGTCGCGCACGCGGCAATGGTGACGCTTGACGAACAGCGTGCCGGCGGCGGTCTCGACCTCCGCCGCCGCCGAAAACGGGCGGGGGCTGTGCCAACGCAAGGCGTGCAGGAGGCCGGGCAGGGCGTACTGCTGCAGCAGGGCTTCCACCTCGCCGTCGGACAGCGGCGGCCAGTCGGCGGCCACGGTCTGCGTGCCCATGCCGTGCATCTGGTGGCGGGCGCTCATGCGCGTGCCTCGCGGTGCCGGCACGACCCGGCGCGCCGTGCCAGCGGCCGCAGCCTGGGCATGCCATGCGCCACAGCGCGGCCCTTGCGGGTGGTTGGTCTAGACCAGAAGCGAGGAGGCCTGGGACAGGGCCCGGTCGCGTGATCGGGAGCGGAGAAGCGGGCGCCGCCGGCATCTCGGCATGGGCGCGGGCTCAGGCGGCGCGCGCGGTCTGCGGGGTGGGGCGGCAGCCTGGGACAGGAAACAACGCTGACCGGCATCTGCACTGGGCGAAGGAGAGGACACGGATCGCTCCGTCTCCCGTGCGCGCGGGGCCGCAAGCGGCCGCGCAGCGCACGGGGCGCAGAGTATGCGCGGCAATCGCCGCCGCCGCCATGCCCGCCGTGCGCGTGGCGGGCGGCACATGCGGGATAATTGGCGGATGAGCGAACAGCAGATAGCCGTGGTGGTGGTGACCTACGAGAGCGGCAGCACCATCGATGCCTGTCTGCAGCGGTTGCGCGCGGCGGCCGAGGTGGCGCAGATCCGCGTGGTCGACAACGCCTCGCGCGACGACACCCTCGCCGTGGTGCAGCGGCACGCGCTGGACGATGCGCGGGTGCGCTTCATCGCCAATCCCGACAACCCCGGCTTCGCCACCGCCTGCAACCAGGGCGCCGCGGCCAGCGACGCGCCGTGGCTGGCCTTCGTCAATCCCGACCTGATGGTCGAGCCCGACACTCTGGCCCAGTTGCGCGCGCAGGCCGCCGCGCTCGGCGAGGCGCTGCTGGGCGTGGAGCAGGTCGACGAGCACGGCCGCACGGATGCCGCGGTACGCCGCCGCGATCCGGACTTCGCGGCGATGCTGCGGCATCCGCTGGCCGGCTCGCGGCTGGCGCTGGCGGCCGATCCGGCGCAGCCGCTGCAGCCGGTGCCGGCGCTGTCCGGCGCGCTGATGCTGCTGCCGCGCGCGCTGTTCACCCGCATCGGCGGCTGGGATGCCGGCTACCGCTTGCATGCCGAGGATCTGGACCTGTGCCGCCGGGTGCGCCAGGCCGGTGCCACCGTGGCGGTGCTGAACCGCCTGCGCGTGCTGCACGTGCGCGGCGTGTCCAGCCGCAAGCGGCCGTGGTTCGTCGAGTGGCACAAGCACCGCGGGCTGTGGCGCTACTTCCGCAAGTTCGAGGCGCCGACCCGGGCCTGGCCGGTGCGGGCGGCGGTGTGGGCGGTGATCTGGCTGCATGCCTGGGTCACCTTCGCCCGGCTGTGCTGGCGCCGCCCAGGCTGAACGAAATCGGCCGCGTTGCGCGCGCGTGCGGCATGGCAACATAAATTCGCTATATTGGGAAGTACGTCACTTAACAAACGACGTGTTCCGCCGATCTCTCTTGGACCGCGCCTGCTTTCCGGTTCGGGGGAACCCCACCAGGAACTCAACCATGCATGATTTCGACGGCGTGCGTCCGCGCACCCACGCGCGCGCCTGCGCGTCCGCTGTGCCCATGCCCGCTGCCCACCGCGCCACGCCTGCGCGCCGCGCGCGGCTGGCGCTGGCGCTGCTCGCCCTGGCGGCCGGCCCCTGCTGGGCCAGCGCCTGGGTCGACGAGGCCGGCCACGGGCTGGTGATCCTCAAGGCCAGCCATACCGATGGCGGCGCGGTGTTCAACAGCCATGGCCAGTCGGGCAACTTCCCCGATGCCGGGCGCAGCCGCCAGGACCAGCTCAATCTCTACGGCGAATACGGGCTGAGCGCGGACCTGACCCTGGTCGGCAACTTCTATTTCAGCAAGGTCGGCTACCGCAACGACAGCGGCTACGGCGACCGCCACAGCAGCGGCTGGTCCGACCAGGAAATCGGCCTGCGCTACCGGCTCGACCCGGACGGCCGCGACGGCCCCTGGCAGGGCGCGCTGCAGGTCCTGGCGCTGGTGCCCGCGTATGCGCGCCAGCGCGATGGCGAGCGGCCGGCACTGGGCCAGGGCGACTACGGCGCCGAGCTGCGCTACAGCGTCGGCCGCGGCTATCGCCTGGGCGAACACGACGGCTATGTCGACCTCGGCACGGCGGTGCGGCTGCGCGGCGGCGACGCCTCCGACGAGGCACGCCTGGACGTGTCCAGCGGCGTGGCGCTGGCGCCGCGCTGGATGCTGATCGGCGAGTTCAACGTGATCCAGAGCCTGGGCAACGGCAAGGGGCCGAACCGGATCTACGCGCCCGGCGACAACACGCCGATCCGCGGCAACAACTTCGATTTCAGCAAGCTGCAGGCCTCGGTGCTGTACACGCTGCCCGGCGGCACGCAGCTGCAGCTCGGCTACCAGCAGCCGGTGGCCGGGCGCAACACCGGCGGCGCGGGCGGTCCGTTCCTGGCCGCCTGGTGGCGGTTCTAGCCGTGTCCGGCGAACACGAGAGCGTCGCCGCCGAGGCGAGCGCGCCCGGCCGGCTCGGGCGGTTGCCCACCGAGGGCGGCCTGCAGGCGCCGATCGGCGAGGCGCTGGTCGCCGCAGGGGTGATCGACCCGCCGCAGCTGCAGAACGCGCTGGCCCTGCAGGCGCGCTGGCGCTCGCGGCTGGGCGACGTGGTGCTGGCCCAGCGCGGGGTCGCGCCGCTGCGCTTCTACACGGTGCTGGCGCAGCACTTCGGGCTGCACTTCGCCAACCTGCTCAAGCAGCCGATCGACCCGGCGCTGTTCCAGCCGGAGCATCTGGCCGACTACGCGCAGCGCCTGGTGCTGCCGTGGCGCGAGGAGGACGGCCACCTGGTGCTGGCGGTGGCCGATCCCGGCCCGGAGATCTTCGCCTGGGCGCGCGCCACCTACGGCGAGCAGGTGCGCTTCGTCGGCACCTCCAAGTTCGACATCGTCTGGAGCCTGCAGCAGCACGCCGACGCGCAGCTCACCCACGATGCGTTGAACCTGCTGGCCGAACATGCGCCCGAGCATTCGGCGCGGCAGGTGATCACCCGCGCGCAGTCGGTGTTCCTGGTGGCGCTCACGGTGGTGCTGGCCGCGGCCCTGGCGCTGTGGCCGCTGGTCACCCTGATCGCGCTCAACACGCTGATCGCGGTGGCGTTCCTGGCCACCTTCGGGCTGAAGCTGGTGCTGGCCTGGCGCGGCGCGCGGCGCCGCATCGACATCAAGGTCAGCGACGAGGAAGTGGCCGCGCTCGGCGACGAGGACCTGCCGGTCTACACGGTGCTGGTGCCGATGTACAAGGAGCCGGACGTGCTGCCGATCCTGGCCAACGCGCTGCGCCGGCTCGACTACCCGACGTCCAAGCTGGACGTGAAGCTGGTGCTGGAGGCCGACGACACCGAGACCATCGAGGCGGCCAAGGCGCTGGGCCTGGAGGCGTTCTTCGAGATCATCCGGGTGCCGCCGTCGCAACCGAAGACCAAGCCCAAGGCCTGCAACTACGCGCTGCGCTTCGCCCGCGGGCAGATGCTCACCATCTACGACGCCGAGGACAAGCCGGAGCCGGACCAGCTCAAGCGCGTGGTCGCCGCGTTCCGCAAGTCGCCGGCCGACGTGGCCTGCATCCAGGCGCGGCTGAACTACTACAACGCCGACGAGAACTGGCTCACGCGCATGTTCACGCTGGAATATACGTTGTGGTTCGACTTCTACCTGCCGGCGCTGGAGACCCTGCGCATCCCGATTCCGCTCGGCGGCACCTCCAACCACTTCCGCCTGGACATCCTGCGCAAGGTCCACGCCTGGGATCCGTACAACGTCACCGAGGACGCCGACCTGGGCGTGCGCCTGACCCAGCAGGGCTACCGGGTCAGCGTGGTCAACTCGACCACGTTCGAGGAAGCCAACGTCAGCATCCCCAACTGGATCCGGCAGCGCTCGCGCTGGCTCAAGGGCTACATGCAGACCTGGCTGGTGCACATGCGCGACCCGGTGCAGCTGTACCGCTCCACCGGCGTGCGCGGGTTCTGGGGCTTCCAGCTGTTCGTCGGCGGCACCTTCTTCACCGCGTTGGCCGCGCCGCTGATGTGGCTGAGCTACGGGCTGTGGCTGGCGGTGGGCTCGAAATTCTTCGACCCGTTCTTCCCACCCGCGCTGCTGTACCTGAGCCTGCTCAACCTGCTGCTCGGCAACGGCTTCCTGATCTACATGACCCTGGTGGCGGCGTTCAAGCGCGACTACTTCCGCCTGGCGCCCTACGCGCTGACCGTGCCGCTGTACTGGCTGCTGCAGTCCATCGCCGCCTACAAGGGCCTGTGGCAGCTCATCCGCAACCCGTTCTACTGGGAAAAGACCACCCATGGCATCAGCAAGCACATGGCCGAAGAGCGCCGCGCCGCGCTCGACGACTGACGCGCCGCCGCGCGCGCGCGGCACCGCGGTGTTCGTATTCACCGCGGCGCTGCTGGCGCTGCTGTGCCACCGGCTGCTCGCGCACGGCTACATGAGCGACGACGCGATGGCGCAGTACGCCAAGCTGCTGCTGTTGCGCGACGCGGCCGGCTTCCGCATCGAGTACCTGGGCTTCCTGTACGCGCAGGCCTCGCTGTACCTGGGCGTGTTGCTCGGCGGCCTGCCGGGCCTGTCCACGCCGCTGCTGCCGTACCTGGTCGACGTGCTGGCCGGGGCGACGCTGGTGACCCTGCTGTGGCGCGACATCGCCGCCGGCCTGGGCCGCGGCTGGGCCTGGGCGCTGAGTGCGGGTGTGGTGATCCAGCCGTTCTTCCTGTGGCCAACCCTGTCCGGCAACAACCAGGGCCTGGGCCTGCTGGTGTTCTACGTGGCCGCGCGCGCGCTGCGCCATTTCCGCGACGATCCGGAAGCCTTCGCCTACCTGCGCCTGGCCGCGAGCCTGTGCCTGCTGTTCTTCGTCGACGAGCGCGCCTGCTTCCTGGCGGTGGCGCTGGCGCCGTGGTTGTTCCTGATCGCGCCGCCGCGGCTGATGCGGCAGGCGCCGCTGGCGTTCTACCTGGTGTGCTACCTGCCGTTCCTGTTCGCGGTGGGGGCGTGGATGTACCTCAACTACATGTTCTTCGGCGACCCGCTGCTGTTCGTGCGCGACGCCACGTCCGCCTTCCGCGGCATTTCGGCGCAGGCGGCGCTGCAGCCGTGGCTGCAGCAGGCCGCGGCGCAGCCGTGGTGGCCGCCGCTGTGGCTGCTGCTGGCCGGGGTGGTCAGCGCGCCGCTGTTGCTGTTGTTGCGTCACACCCGCGACAGCGACACCTGGCGCAGCGTGCTGGCCGCCGCCGCCACCGTGATCGGCGCCGGCACGCTCGCCACCTGGGCGCGTTTCACGGCGCAGCCGCTGGACTTCCTCGCCCTGCTGCTGGTGCCGGCGGCCCTGGTGCTGGGCGACCTGCGCCGCAACCTGCGCTGGCTGGGCCTGGCGCTGCTGCTGGCCGGCGCGGTGTCCAGCGGCTGGGTGATCGCCCGCACCGCCACCTCCACCACCCGCGACTGGATCGCCGCGCTGCAGGCACCGGCGTCGCCGCGCCATGCCGACGCTGCGCACCTGGGCGCGTGGCTGGCCGAGGCGCGGCTGCCGACCCTGCTCGACGACCGCGCCAGCTATCCGGTGATCGTCGCGCGCGGCGACGCCAAACAACTGATCCTGCCGTTCGACCCGCGCTTCAAGCAGGCGCTGGTCGATCCGCGGCAGATGCCGGCGCAAGTGGTGGTCAGCGACCCGGCCAGCCAGACCGGCGCCCTGGACAGCCTCAACCGGCGCTTCCCGCAGCTATGGCAGCAGGGCCTGCCGGGCTACAGTCTGGTCTACCACCAGGGCATCTACCGGGTATGGCGCCGATCGCCGTGAGACTGCTGACCGCACTGCTGCTGGTGCTGAGCGCCGGCGGCTGCAGTGCGGCGCCGCCGCCTTGGATGGGCGCCAACGTCAAGGTGTCGCCGCAGGCGCCGTGGGGTAGCGCCGCCGCGCAGCAGTCGCTGCGGCAACTGGCCGAGGCCGGCGCTTCGCGTGCGCTGTTGGTCGCCTTCGTCTGGCAGGCGGCGCCGCAGTCTTCGACCCCGGTGCTGGGCAGCGACAGCAGCCCGGCGCTGGTCCGCGCCGGCTTGCGGCAGATGCGCGCCGCCGGCCTGCAGCCGGTGCTGAAGGTGCACCTGTGGATTCCCGGGCACTGGGCCGGCGAGGCCGCACCGGCCGATCGCGATGCCTGGTTCGCGGCCTATCGGCGCGCGCTGCTGCAACTGGCCCAGGTCGCCGCAGAGGAGCGCGCCAGCGCGCTGATCGTCGGCACCGAACTGCGTCAGCTGCAGGATGCGCCGCAGTGGCCGGCGCTGCTGGCGGCGGTGCGCCAGGTCTATCGCGGCCCGATCGGCTATGTCGCCGACGGCCTGGAGCAGGCCGAGCGCTTCGGCTACTGGGACCGTTTCGATTTCGTCGGCACCAGCCTGTATCCGGCGCTGGCCGCCGCGCCGGAGCAACGGCGCGCGCAGATGCGCGCGGCGGCCGCGCGGGTGCAGGCATTGGGCGAACGCAGCGGCCGCCCGGTGTGGGTGGCCGAGCTGGGCCTGCGCTCGGCGCACGGCAGCCTGGCAGCGCCCTGGGAAAGCCCGGAGCAACGCACGGCCGAGGTCGACACCGCGTTGCAGGCGCAGGTGCTGCGCGAGTGGCGAGAGGTGCTCGACGCGCAGCCGCGCATCGCCGGCATCGCGCTGTGGTGCTGGTACACCGATCCGGACGCCGGCGGCGCGCGCGACAGCGATTTCACCGTGCAGCACAAGCCGGCGCAGGCGGTGCTCAAGCGGTGAGGGTCAGGGATCAGGGGGCGCGCTTCGCCCTTGGCAGGAGTCAACTGTCATGCAACCACGACGAACGGAGTAGGCGGACGATCTGACCTCGGAAGCCGTCGTGACTGATCCCACAAAAGGGCGGCGAGAGTCCCTCCCACAGCACGTCCGGACACCGATCATCGCGAGTCCATTTGGGAGTCGCAGTCGCAGTCGCTTGGCTTTGGCTGTTGCTCTTGCCCTTGCTTTTGACTTACCGGGTTCCCTTCCGAAGCGGCGGCCATCGCGGGGAAACACCCGAAGGGCGGCGCACATGGATGTGCGCCGTCCGCGGCAGGGCAGGGCTCGCCGGAAAAGGCGAAGCACTGCTTCGCCCCGGCGGGCGGGCTGGCGCCGTGAGGCGACTGCCCCGGACTTGGCTGCGAAGCAGCCAAGCCCCTTCCGCGGATCCCCGGGATGGACGCGGACCCGGAGCGCGTTAGCGCGGAGGGCGCGAGGCAGGGTGTGCTTGACCAGCCTTCGGCTGTGGTGAAGCGCTTCTTTTGGTTACTTTTCTTTGCACAAGCAAAGAAGCGCTTCTCAGCAGCCGAAGGCTGATCAAAGTAACTCGCCGCAAGGCGAAAGCTTTGCTCTGCACTTGTTGTCACCATGGCTGACGCTCCCACAGAAAAACACGAAGACGGGGCATGCAGCGCACTGAGCGCATAATCGGCGGATGATCATCGACTCGCTGCTGGACACCGACCTCTACAAGTTCACCATGATGCAGGCGGTGCTGCATCAGCATCCCGGCGCGCAGGTGGAATACCGCTTCAAGTGCCGCACCCCGGGCATCGACCTGGCGCAGTACCTGCCGCAGATCTCCGAAGAGATCGACGCGCTGTGCGCGCTGCGCTTCCGCGAGGACGAGCTGGACTACCTGCGCGCGATGCGCTTCATCAAGCCGGACTTCGTCGATTTCCTGGCGCTGTTCCACCTGGACCGCAAGTACCTGCAACTGCAGGCCTCGGCCAGCGTGCCGGGGGAGATCGAGCTGCATATCCGTGGGCCGTGGCTGCACACCATCCTGTTCGAGGTGCCGCTGCTGGCGATCGTCAACGAGGTGTGGTTCCGCAACGCCGGCGGCGCCGACCATGCCGAAGGCCTGCGCCGCCTGCAGGCCAAGATCGCGCTGCTGCGCGACACCCCGGGCTACGACAACTGCGCCATCGCCGACTACGGCACCCGCCGCCGCTATTCGCGCGCCTGGCACGGCGAACTGCTGCCGGTGCTGCAGCAGACCCTGGGCAAGCAGTTCGTCGGCACCAGCAACGTGTACTTCGCCCGCCGCTACGGCCTGACCCCGCTGGGCACGATGGCGCACGAATACCTGCAGGCGTTCCAGGCGCTGGGGCCGCGGCTGCGCGATTCGCAGGCGGCGGCGCTGGAATCGTGGGCACGCGAGTACCGCGGCGATCTCGGCATCGCGCTGTCGGACGTGGTCGGCCTGGATGCGTTCCTGCGCGATTTCGACCTGTACTTCTGCAAGCTGTTCGACGGCATGCGCCACGATTCCGGCGATCCGTTCGAATGGGGCGAGCGGGTGCTGGCGCATCTGCAGCGGCATCGGGTGGATCCGCGCAGCAAGATCCTGGTGTTCAGCGATGGCCTGGACATCGACAAGGTGATGCGGCTGTACGCGCATTTCCGCGACCGCTGCATGCTGGCGTTCGGCGTCGGCACGCACCTGACCAACGATCTGGGCCTGGTGCCGCTGCAGATCGTGATCAAGATGGTCCGCTGCAACGGCCAGCCGGTGGCCAAGCTCAGCGACTCGCCCGGCAAGACCCTGTGCGACGATCCGGCCTATCTGGCCTACCTGCGGCAGGTGTTCCAGGTGCCGGCCGAGGAACGGCACTGAGCCTGGGCGGCCCTGCCGGTGCCGACCCAGCGCCGGTCCCGGAGCGGGCGGGCAGGGGTCGCAGTTCGGCGCATCAGGGCTTTGCGGTGAAGAAAGAGTGAGATACACTGCGTCACAAAGTGAGAACTGTGTCGCATTAGTGACGGCCGGCAACGGTCGGCCCGGGGCGCCACACCCGCTACGCCGTTGTCGTTCCGTCCCTGCCCAGAGACTTCCTCGATGAGCGCTCACGCGTTGCAGACCCATTACCGCACCCATGCCTGTTCGCGGCAGTGGCGCGGCTTTCTGCGCGCGCTCGCCGAGGAGTTCGCCGCGGAGCTGGGCGCCGAGGACCTGGCCCTGCTGATGGCGCGCATCGGCCGCCGCTTCGCCGCCGAACACCCGGTCGGCGCCTGCACCACCCTGCAGGAGCTGGAGGACGCGGTGAACCGCGTTTGGGACCAGCTTGAGTGGGGCTATGCGCGCTTCGAGGAGCACGCCGACCGCGTCGAGCTGCTGCACGCCGGCTCGCCGCTGCACATCGGCCTGGCCGGGCAGGCCGGCGGTGCCGACGGCTTCCTGGAAGGGGTGTATCAGGCATGGTTCATGCAGGTGGGGATGTCGGCCGGCCTGGGCGTGCGTGCGTTGTCGTCCGGACACGAAGACCTGCGCCGCTTCGTGCTGGCCAGGGCCGGCTGAGCGCGGCGGTAGCGACCGACTATTTTCAGATCGTCATGAGGGGCGTCATGTCCAAGAAGTCCAAGCAAACGGGTGCCGAAACCGGCGACGACGTCTCCAGCCTGTTCGCCAAGCTCGGCAGCAGTGGCGCGACCGCCTACCAGGATTTTTCCGCCGACCGGCTCAGCGCCGCGGAGCCGGCCGCCGCCGCGCCGCCGCCGGCGGCGCCCGCACCGGCGCCGGTGCTGTCGGTGGTACGCGCCGCGGTCGAGCCCAGGCCGGCTGCACCATTGCCGGTGGCGCCCGCCGCACCGGCGGCGCCTGTGTCGGCCGCCGTCATCGGCACCGCGACCGGCACGCCGTTGCAGCAGCTGTTCCAGCGCCTGCTCGAGGTCGGCCGCGAGGCCGCGGTGCCGGCGCCGGGCGGTCCGCTCAAGCGCTTCTTGAATCGTTGATGCCATGCGGCGCCTGCGGGCGCCGCACCTGTTTGCCGTCGCCGCGCGGTGGGGAAGACCGCGCGCCGACCTCCTCCCCTTGTTAGGAATCGCCGATGAGCGCTGCCTCCGCGTCGCGTGCCGCGCGCCCGCTGCATGTCCTGGCCAACTGGTCGCTGTGGCTGCTGGGTGCCGTGTTGCTGGTCTTCGTCGTCGCCATCCCGATGGATGTGCCGCAGCAACTGCTGTTCTCGCTGGTGGTGTTCGCCGCGGCCATGCTGCTGCGGCGCAGCGGCAGCCGCCTGGCGATCCTGGTGATGATGGCGCTGTCGCTGGCGGTGTCCTCGCGCTACATCTGGTGGCGCCTGACCCAGACCGTGGGCATGAGCAGCCCGGTCGACCTCAGCCTGGGCCTGGGCCTGCTGCTGGCCGAACTGTACGCGTTCGTGATCCTGGCGCTGGGCTATTTCCAGGTGCTGTGGCCGCTGAACCGGCGGCCGCTGCCGCTGCCGGCCGACCAGCGCGAATGGCCCAGCGTCGATCTGTTCATTCCCACCTACAACGAACCGCTGTCGGTGGTGCGCTCGACCATCCTCGCCGCCAGCGTGATGGACTGGCCGGCCGACAAGCTCAACATCTACCTGCTCGACGACGGCCGCCGCGAGGAGTTCCGCGCGTTCTGCGCGCAGGTCGGCATCCACTACGTCACCCGCACCAACAACCTCCACGCCAAGGCCGGCAACATCAATGCGGCATTGAAGAAGTCCAGCGGCGAGTACGTGGCGATCTTCGACTGCGACCACATCCCCACGCGCTCGTTCCTGCAGGTGGCGATGGGCTGGTTCCTGCGCGACGCCAAGCTGGCGGTGGTGCAGATGCCGCACTACTTCTTCTCCGCCGATCCGTTCGAACGCAATCTCGGCAACCACGGCAAGGTGCCCAACGAGGGCGAGCTGTTCTACGGTCTGCTGCAGGACGGCAACGACCAGTGGGACGCCACCTTCTTCTGCGGCTCGTGCACGGTGATCAAGCGCAAGCCGCTGGAGGAAGTGGGCGGGGTGGCGGTGGAGACCGTCACCGAGGACGCGCACACCGCGCTCAAGCTGCACCGCCGCGGCTACCGCAGCGCCTACATCGCGGTGCCACAGGCCGCCGGCCTGGCCACCGAGAGCCTGTCCGGCCACGTCGCCCAGCGCATCCGCTGGGCGCGCGGCATGGCGCAGATCGCGCGGCTGGACAACCCGCTGCTGGGCAAGGGCCTGTGCCTGTCGCAGCGCCTGTGTTACGCCAACGCGATGCTGCACTTCTTCTACGGGCTGCCGCGCATCGTCTACCTCACCGCGCCGCTGGCGTTCCTGTTCTTCGGCGCGCACGTGATCCATGCCTCGGCGCTGATGATCCTGGCCTATGCGCTGCCGCACATCCTGCAGGCCAATCTGACCAACCTGCGCACCCAGGGCAAGTTCCGCCACCTGCTGTGGAACGAGGTCTACGAGACCACCCTGGCCTGGTACATCCTGCGCCCGACGCTGGTGGCGCTGCTCAATCCCAAGCTCGGCAAGTTCAACGTCACCCCCAAGGGTGGCCTGGTGCCGCGCAGCTACTTCGACGGGCAGATCGCCAAGCCCTACCTGTTCCTGTTGGTGCTGAACCTGGCCGGCCTGGCTGCGGGCGTGATGCGCCTGCTCAGCGTGCAGCCCGGCGGCGAGGCGCAGACGATCTGGTTCAACCTGGCCTGGACCGCGTACAACGTGCTGTTGCTCGGCGCCACCATCGCCACCGCCAGCGAAATGCGCCAGGTGCGCCGCTCGCACCGCGTGCCGCTGGACATCCCGGCCACGCTGCACCTGGCCGATGGCCGCGAACTGGATTGCCGCACGGTCAACTTCTCCACCGGCGGCATGGCGCTGCGCCTGCTCGCGCCGGTGCCGGTGGAGCCGGACATGCCAGTGGAGATCGCGCTGCCGCAGCGCGGCAGTTCCAAGCGCCTGCCGGCGATGGTGCGCCACGACCGCGACGGCGAAATCAGCATCCAGTTCCGGCCGATGTCGATCGAGCAGGAGCGCTGGCTGGTGGCCTGCACCTTCGCCCGTGCCGACATCTGGGTGTCGCAGTGGGGCCGCCACGACCGCGACCGCTTCTGGGTGTCGCTGGGCCGCGTGTTCGCGGCCAGCATGCGCGGCTTCAAGCGCCTCGGCCAGCACGTCGCCAGTAGCGCGCGCAGCGGCTGGCGCGGCCGCACCGCCGGCGAGGAGGCTGCGCCGTGATCCGCCGTCCCGCTGTGCTGCGTTCCTTCCTTTCTTTCCCTTCTTTCCGGTTGCCGTCGATGCGTCTACCCGCCCTGGCTGCGTGCTGTCTCACGGTTCTCTCCGGCCTCGCCCTGGCCCAGGCGCCGACCCTTCCCGCCACCGCGCAGGCGCCGGCCGCCGCCGCGAACGCCACGCCGCTGCCGTCTCCGGCCGAACGCGAGCGCTCGGCCACGCTCAAGCAACTGGGTGTGGACTACGAGATGACCCTGCGCGGCATCCAGGGCAGCGCCGGTATCGCCTTCAGCACCCGCACCGACGAAGTGGTGCAGGCGGCGAACCTGCATCTGGTCTACAGCTACTCGCCGGCGCTGCTGCCGGACCTGTCGCACCTGAAGGTCAGCGTCAACGGCGTCACCGTGGCGACCCTGCCGGTCAGCCGCGAGAACGCCGGCAAGCTGCAGCAGAGCGACGTGCCGATCGATCCGCGCCTGATCAGCGACTACAACCGGCTCAACCTGCAACTGATCGGCCACTACACCCGCGATTGCGAGGATCCGGACCACACCAGCCTGTGGGCCAACATCGATCCGTCCACGCGGCTGTCGCTGACCGCCACCCCGCTGGTGCTGCGCAACGACCTGGCGCTGCTGCCGGTGCCGTTCTACGACAAGCGCGATACGCGCCGCCTGGAACTGCCGTTCGTGTTCCCGCAGCGCCCGGACCTGGCCACGCTGCGCAGTGCCGGCATCGTCGCTTCCTGGTTCGGCGCGCAGGCCGGCTACCGCGGCGCGTCGTTCGGCGTGGCCATCGGCGACGTGCCGGCCACCGGCAACGCGGTGCTGTTCGCCACCGCCGCGACCCTGCCGGCGGAACTGGCCGCGACCCAGGCCGGCCTGACCGAGATCGCCGGCCCGACCCTGGCGATGATCACCAACCCGCGCGATGCCACCGGCAAGCTGCTGCTGGTGCTGGGCCGCAACGACAACGACCTGCAGCAGGCCGCCACCGCGCTGAGCCTGGGCACGCCGTTCAACGGCCCGGTGGCGCGCATCGGCGAACTCAAGCCGGCGCAGCCGCGCAAGCCCTACGATGCGCCCAACTGGATCTCCGGCGACAAGCCGGTGCGCTTCGGCGATCTGGTCGCGCAGACCTCGCAGTTGAACGTCAGCGGCTACCACCCCGACCTGATCCGGGTCGGCCTGCAACTGCCGCCGGATCTGTTCGTGTGGCAGCGCGACGGCATCCCGGTCAACCTGCGTTATCGCTACACGGTGCCGGAGACGCAGAACAAGTCGGCGCTCAACGTCAGCATCAACGATGCCTTCGTCACCACGCTGCCGCTCAACGGCCACGCCTATGCCGAGTCGCTGCCGCTGCGCTGGTGGCACGAACTCTCGCCCAAGGGGGCGATGCCGGTGGAGCAGAAACTGCTGCTGCCGACCGGGCCGTTCTCGGCCAACAGCCAGTTGCGTTTCCACTTCTTCTTCGACCGCCCGCAGGCGGAGGCGTGCAAGAACACCTTCCCCGACGTGTCCGGCGCGATCGACGCCGATTCCAGCGTGGACCTGCGCTCGTTCCATCACTACATGGCGATGCCGAACCTGGCCGCGTTCGGCAATGCCGGCTTCCCGTTCACGCGCCTGGCCGACCTGTCCGAGTCCACCGTGGTGGTGCCGGACGAGATCGGCGACCAGGACATGGCCAACCTGCTGACCCTGCTCGGCCGGCTCGGCGCGTCCACCGGCTACCCGGCGCTGCGGGTGACACTGATCCATGCCGCCGAGGTCGACAAGCACGCCGACAGCGACCTGCTGGTGTTCGGCAGCCTGCGCTCGCAACCGCTGTTCCAGCGCTGGAGCGCGGCGCTGCCGATCGGCGACGGCGCCAGCGGGCGGCGCTTTGCGATGAGCGACTGGGTGCTGGACAAGCTGCCCGGCTTCCTGTCGTTCGATGCGCGCCGCACCGACCTGCCGACCACCGCCGAGGTGGCGGTGAAGCCGGCACCCGGCGACGTGGTGCTGATGGGCTTCCAGTCGCCGCTGAAGGCCGGGCGCAGCGTGGTCGCGCTGCTGGCCGAGGACCCGGCCAGCGTCGAGGACTTCTTCGACGCCTGGCTGGAGCCGGCCACGCTGAAGGACTTCCAGGGCAGCGTGGTGCTGCTGCAGAAGGGCAAGGTGCGCAGCCTGGCCGGCAACCAGACCTACTATGTCGGTCACCTGCCGCTGCCGACCTGGGCGCGCTGGTACTTCTCGCAGCATCCGCTGCTGCTCGGCCTGGCGGTGGTGCTGCTGAGCGTGTTGCTGGCGCTGGCCGCGCGCGTGGTGCTGCGCCGACATTCGGCGGCGCGGCTGCAGGCAGGGCAGTGAACGGACACACCGGCCAACGCCGACGCCTGCTCGGCGGCCTGCTCGCAGCCGGTGCGGCGACGCTGCTGCCGCCGGCGCGCGCCGCGCTGGCGGTGGCGCCGGCCTGCGCGCCGTGGCGCGAGTGGACCGCGTTCGTCGGCAAGCACCTCGATGCCAGCGGGCGGGTTATCGATTTCCAGCACGCCGACCAGCGCAGCACCTCCGAAGGCCAGTCCTACGCGCTGTTCTTCGCGCTGGTGGCCAACGACCAGGTGCTGTTCGACCGCGTGCTCGGCTGGACCCGGCACAACCTGTGCGGCGGCCGCCCGCAGCAGGTGTTGCCGGCCTGGCTGTGGGGCCGCGCCAGCGACGGCAGCTGGCGCGTGCTCGATGGCAACAGCGCCAGCGACGCCGACCTGTGGATCGCCTACGTGCTGCTCGAGGCCGGGCGCCTGTGGCAACGGCCCGGCTACACCCAGGCCGGTCTGCAGATGCTGGCGCTGGTGCGACGCACCGAGCTGGCCGAGCTGCCCGGGTTCGGCAGCATGCTGCTGCCGGCGGCCAAGGGCTTCGTCAGGCCGCAACGCTGGACGCTCAACCCCAGTTATCTGCCGCTGCAGTTGCTGCGGCGCTTCGCCGCGGTCGATCCGAAGGGGCCGTGGGCCGGCCTGGCCACGCGCAGCGCACGGATGCTGCGCGACAGCGCGCCGGTCGGCTTCGCGCCGGACTGGACCGCCTGGGACGGCCGCGCGTTCGGCGTCGACCCCGACAAGGGCGCGATCGGCAGCTACGACGCCATCCGCGTGTACCTGTGGGCCGGCATGCTCGATGCCGCCGATCCGCTGCGCAAGGCGCTGCTCGACGACCTGTCCGGCCCGCTGCAGCAACTGCGCGCGCAGGGCCGTCTCGACGAGAAGATCGACAGCCGTCAGGGCGTCGGCAGCGGCCAGGCGCCGCCCGGCTTCGCCGCGGCCCTGCTGCCGTACCTGAGCGCGCTGCGCGAACCGGCGCTGCTCCAGGCGCAGGCGCAACGCATTCCCGCGCCCGGCGACGCCGCCGCGGCACGGCTTCCCTACTACGACCGGGTGCTGATCCTGTTCGGACGCGCCTGGCTCGACAACCGCTACCGCTTTTCCGCAGACGGCGCGCTGCAGCCCGCCTGGAGAACCCAATGCTCCGCATGAACCTCAAACCCCTGTACCTGGCCGGCATGATCGACTTGTGCCTGCTCGCCGGCAGCGCGCACGCGCAGAACGCCGACGCCACCCAGCAACTGGTCAGCCAGGGCAACTACTGGCACGACCAGGGCCGCGACGATCTCGCCGCCGACGCCTGGCGCAAGCTGCTGCGGGTCGACCCGAACCAGCCCGACGCCCTGCTCGGCCTGGCCCAGATCGATCTGGCGCAGGGCCGCCAGACCGACGCGCGCAAGCGCCTGGCGCAGCTGCAGAAGGCGCATCCGCAGGCGCCGCAGACCCAGCGCCTGGCCATGTCGATCGGCGGCACCGGCGATAACATCGACCTGCGCAACGCGCGCCGCGCCGCCGCCGCCGGCCGCTACGTGGACGCGGTGCGCGCCTACCAGGCGCTGTTCGACGGCAAGGGCCCGCCGGACTCGCTGGCGCTGGAGTACTACCAGGCGCTGGCCGGCACCCCGCAGGGCTGGGACGGCGCACGCGACGGCCTGCGCCGCCTGGCTGCCGCGCAGCCGGACAACACCGCCGCGGCGCTGGCGCTGGCGCAGGTGCAGACCTACCGGGAACCGTCGCGGCGCGAGGGCATCGCCCAGCTCGCCGCGCTGAGCAAGCGCGCCGATGTCGCCGGTCCCGCGCGTGCCGGCTGGCGCCAGGCGCTGCTGTGGCTCAATGCCGGCCCCGCCGATGCGCCGCTGTACCAGGCGTTCCTGGCCGCCAATCCGAACGATGCCGAGATCGCCAAGAAGGCCGCGCAACTGCAGGAGCGCCGCGCGCAAGGCGGCGATCCGGCCGGCGAACAGTTGGGCGAAGGCTTCAAGGCGCTCAACGCCGGCAACCTGGCGCTGGCCGAACAGCGCTTCGCGCAGGTGCTGCGCGCGCGTCCGCGCGATGCCGAGGCGCTGGGTGGCCTGGGCTCGGTGCGGCTGCGCCAGCAGCGCTTCGGCGAAGCGCAGGAACTGCTGCGCCCGGCCGCGGCCGCCAACGGCAAGTGGCGCAGCGCGCTGGACAGCGCGCGCTACTGGCTGCAGCTGCAGCAGGCGCAGGCCGCGCGCACCCGCGGCGACACCGACGCCGCGCTGCGCCTGGTCCAGCAGGCGGTCAAGCTCAAGCCCGAGGAGGCCGCCGGCTACGCGTTGCTGGGCGACCTGCAGTCGGCCAGCGATGCCGCCGCCGCCGAAAAGAGCTACCGCGAGGCGCTGCGCCTGCATGCCGACGATGCCGGCGCGCTGCAGGGCCTGATCGCCCTGTACAGCCGCCAGGGCCGCGCCAACGAGGCCAATGCGCTGTTCGCCAGGCTCAGCCCGGCGCAGCGCCAGCAGGCCGGCGGCGAGTCCGCGCTGAAAGCCAACCTGCAGCGCGCCCGCGCGCAGCAGGCGCTGGAGGCCGGCGACACCGTCACCGCGCAGAGCGAGCTGGAAAAGGCGATGGTCGACAACCCGGGCGATCCGTGGGTGCGGCTGGACCTGGCGCGCCTGTACCAGCAGGCCGGGCGTCCGGACCAGGCGCGCAGCGTCATGGACGGCCTGCTCGCAGTGCACGGCGACATGCCCGAGGCGCTGTACGCCAATGCGCTGCTGGCGCAGGAACGCGGCGACTGGGCCAGCGCCTACGCCAGCCTGGAACGCATTCCGGCCAATGCCCGCACCGCCGAGATGAGCGCGCTGCGCAACACCGCCTGGGTCGAACAGCAGGCGGCCACGGCGCGCCTGCTGCAGCAGCAGGGCCGCGGTGGCGAAGCGCAGTTGCTGCTGGGCCGCACCGAGGCCGCGCTGGGCGACGCGCTGGAACAGCCGGCGCTGCTGGCGGCGATGGCCGGCGCCTATGCCGACATCGGCAGCAACCAGCGCGCGCTGACCCTGGCGCAGCGCCTGGTCGCGCAGAACCCCTCCACCGAGGCGCGCCTGCAATACGCCGGCGTGCTGCTGCGCGCGCACCAGGACGCCGAACTGGCGGCGACCCTGCGCCAGCTGCGCGACAGCGAGATGAGCGCCGAGCAGCAGCGCCGCTACCAGGCGCTGCGCAGCGGCTACGTGCTGCGCCAGGTCGATGCCCTGCGCGAACTCGGCAACCTCGAAGCCGCCTACGACGCGCTGGCGCCGCTGCTGGCGCAGCAGAACCAGGATCCGCAGGCGGTGGCCGCGCTGGCACGGCTGTACGCCGCCGCCGGCGACCAGCGCCAGGCGCTGGTGTTGTACCAGCAGCAGCTGCAGCAGTCGCCCAACGACCTGGACACGCTGATCGCCGCGGCCAACACCGCCGCCGCGCTGCGCGACCTGCACAGCGCCGAGGACTACCTGCAGCGCGCGCTGGCGCAGGCGCCGGATTCGCCGCAGGTGCTTGGCGCCGCCGGCCGCGTGTACCGCAGCGCCGGCAAGAACCGCAAGGCCGAGAGCTACTTCCGCGCCGCACTGGCGGCGCAGGCGCGCGAGGCGGGCCAGTACGACAACGGCCTGCCGGCCGCCAACGGCCCGGCGTCCTACGCCGCTGCCGGGCGCCCGCTCAATCCGTTCGCCGGCATGAACGGACGCATGCCGCGCAGCGCCGCGGTGGTGTCCGACCGCCTCGGCGGCGGCGTGCCGGCCCCGGCCTACGCGGCGTCCGCGCCGGCCGTGGCCGCCGGCGACGACCTGCCGCCGCCGGCCAGCGCCAGCGCCGTCGGCGTGGCCCTGGCCGCGTTGCCGGTGCCGGGCCAGCGCAGCACCGCCCGCAGCGTGCCGCGCGACCTGCCCGACGACGGGCTGCTGGCCGCGGCGCCGCGTGCGTCCCTGCGCCAGCCGGCCGCGCCGGTCAGCGCCGGCGGCGGTTCAACCGTGCTCGACGAACTGCGCGAGGTGCAGGCCGAGAACAGCGACAGCCTCGCCACCGGCGCCAGCTACCGCGCCCGCGACGGCGAAGCCGGCCTGGGCCGGCTGCGCGATCTGGAAGTGCCGCTGCACGGCGAGTTCGCGGTGGGCGAGGGCAAGCTGCAGGTCGACCTCACCCCGACCCTGCTCGACGCCGGCACGCTCGGCACCGGCTACGCCACCGCCAGCCGTTTCGGCGCCGGCCCGGCCGCGGCGATGGGCGATGCCCTGGCCGCCGACCGCACGCCGATCGACAGCCTGGTCGGCAGCGACCTGTACCAACTGCTGCTCACCGAAGGCAACAGCAACGCCACCCGCAACGCGCTGCGCACCTACGCGGTCAACACCGGGCTGTACAACAAGCTGTTCAACGACACCGACCCGGCGCTGACCAACGCGCAGCGCGAGGCGGCAGCGCTGCAGGCGCTGTACGCCGAGCCGCTGTCGGCGTTCCTGCTCGGCAACACCGCCGCCGACACCGCGATCGGCACGCTGGCCAGCGCCATCCTCGGCGACGCCTCGCGCAGCGCCGACCTCAGCGCCGCCGACATCGCCCGCTTCCGCAACCTCGCCGCCAACCCCACCGCCGCGGCGCTGACGCCGGCCGGCTTCAGCCAGGCGCTGTACACCATGGCCGCCAACGGCAACGGGGCGCGGCGCATGGACCAGGACGCGCGCGGCGTCGGCATGGCGGTGACCTACAAGAACGGTGGCTTCAGCGCCGACCTGGGCAGCACCCCGGTCGGCTTCCCCGAGCGCCGCATCGTCGGTGGCGTCGGTTACCGCGGCCAGGCCGGCGACAACCTCACCTATTCCGGCCAGGTGTTCCGCCGCGCCGTCAGCGACAGCCTGCTGTCCTTCGGCGGCGTCGACGACGGCCGCGCCGGACTCGGCTGGGGCGGCGTGACCAGCAACGGCCTGCGCCTGTCGGCCACCCTCGACAACGGCCTGCTCGGCGGCTACGCCAGCGTCAGTGCCGACCGTCTGGTCGGCCGCAACGTCGCCAGCAACGACCACCGCCAGGTCGACCTGGGCGTGTACGTGCACGCGCTGGACACCGAGAACCAGTCGCTGACCGCCGGCCTCAACCTGACCGCGATGCAGTACGACAAGAACTTGGGCGGCTACACCTACGGCCAGGGCGGCTATTTCAGCCCGCAGGACTACGTGGACCTGGGCTTCCCGGTGCACTGGAGCGGCCGCACTGCCGGGCGCACGGTCAACTGGAGCGTGGACGCCAGCGTCGGCGTGCAGCATTTCCGCAGCGACGACAGCCCGTACTTCCCGACCAGCGCGCAGATGCAGCAGGCCGCCTACGACGCCGCCTCGCTGGCCGCGCTGCTGGGGCTGACCGACCGCTACGTCGCACCGGTGTATGCCGGGCAGAGCAAGACCGGCATGTCCTACAACATCGCCGGCGCGGCCGAATGGCAGATCGCCCCGCAGCTGTTCCTGGGTGGACGCCTGCTGTTCAACAACGCCCGCGACTACACCCAGTTCAGCACCAACCTCTACGTGCGTTTCGTGCTCGACCGGCTCGGCGCCGGCCTCGGCCGCCGCCCGCAGGTGCTGGCCTCGCCGTACGTGCCGGAGTAGGGCGCGTGCCGCGCGGAGACCGGCGCAGGCGTCAACTGTCTTACAGCCGCGACAAGCGGCACCGAAACCCGACTGACACCCTGCGTCGTCGGGACTGAAGTCCTTCCCACAAGGATGCCCAGCGCATCCCTGTGGGAGCGACGTCAGGCGGGCGTCACGTGTGCACATCCATCTCGGCGGATGGCCCACGGCGCTGCGGAACCACGCGTGACGGAACGCGCGCTACGCTGGCTGGGTGCACGGTGGAAGGGACTTCAGTCCCGACGCATTGCGCCATCGGCAAGCGCGCCACGTCGCGCGTCGCGGCTGCATGACAGTTCGCATCTGCAGAATTCGCCAAGCGCTTTGCCGCAACACGGGGATTGCACCGCGGCGTGTCGCAGTCGGGGCAGGGGAGGCCGCAGCCCACGCTGCACGCGTCGCCGCCACGGCGGATAATCGCGGCCATTCCCCGCTGCCAGGAGTCCGCACATGATCCGCGACATCATCCGCATGGGCGACCCGCGTCTGCTGCGCCAGGCGCCGCCGGTCACCGATTTCGACAGCGCGCAACTGCATGCGCTGGTCGCCGACATGTTCGAGACCATGGACGCTGCGCGCGGCGTCGGCCTGGCCGCGCCGCAGATCGCGGTGGATCTGCAACTGATGGTGTTCGGCTTCGAGCGCAGCGCCCGCTATCCGGACGCGCCGCCGGTGCCGCGCACCGCCCTGGCCAACGTGGAGATCGAGCCGCTGTCCGACGACCTGGAGGATGGCTGGGAAGGCTGCCTGTCCATTCCCGGACTGCGCGCGGTGATTCCGCGCTACCGGCACATCCGCTACCGCGGCGTGCTGCCGGACGGCACCCCGCTGCAGCGCGAGGCCGAGGGCTTCCACGCCCGCGTGGTGCAGCACGAGCACGACCACCTGATCGGCCGCCTGTATCCCTCGCGCATCCGCGATTTCGACAGGTTTGGTTTCGAGGACGTGCTGTCCTACGACTTGTAGTGCCGGGATGCCCCCGCGTTGGCGATGCGTAGCGCTCACTTCCGCATGCGTGCAGTGCCACGCGCTTGTAGGAGCGCTCCAGTCGCGACGGTTTTACCGGTAAGGCCCATCGCGACACAGGGACGTGCAACGAACTCGGCGGGTGCACTGTGGGAGGGACTTCAGTCCCGACGCATTGCGCCATCGGAAAGCGCACCGCTTCGCGTGTCGCCGTTGTATGACAGTCGACTCCCGCAGACTCCCGGAGCCAGAGAGCGGACCCACCCGACAGTCAGCCAAAACGCGCACGGCCCGCGCGAAGCGGGCCGTGGCGGGTGCTGCCAGAAACGCGCTGCGGCTTACTTCAGCGCCTTGAAACGCAGGCGCTTGGGGCCGGCGTCGTCGCCGAGGCGGCGCTTCTTGTCTTCCTCGTACTCGCGGTAGTTGCCCTGGAAGAACTCCACGTGCGAGTCGCCCTCGAAGGCGAGGATGTGGGTGGCGATGCGGTCCAGGAACCAGCGATCGTGCGAGATCACGAAGGTGTTGCCCGGGAACTCCAGCAGCGCGTCTTCCAGCGCGCGCAGGGTTTCGATGTCCAGGTCGTTGGACGGTTCGTCGAGCAGCAGCACGTTGCCGCCCTGCAGCAGGGTCTTGGCCATGTGCAGGCGGCCGCGCTCGCCGCCGGACAGCGAACCGACCATCTTCTGCTGGTCCTGGCCCTTGAAGTTGAAGCGGCCGATGTAGGCGCGCGACTGGATCTCCACGCCGTTGATGTTGAGGATGTCCAGGCCGCCGGAAATCTCCTGGAACACGTTGTGGTTGCCTTCCAGCTTGTCGCGGCTCTGGTCCACGTACGACAGCTGCACGGTCGGGCCGACCACGATCTCGCCCGAATCCGGCTTCTCCTGCCCGGTGATCATCTTGAACAGGGTCGACTTACCGGCACCGTTGGGGCCGATGATGCCGACAATGGCGCCCGGCGGGATGATCATCGACAGGTTATCGATCAGCAGGCGGTCGCCGAACTTCTTGGAGACGTTCTTGAACTCCATCACCGAGTTGCCCAGGCGCTCGCCCGGCGGGATGAAGATTTCGTTGGTCTCGTTGCGCTTCTGGTAATCGACCGACTGCAGTTCGTCCAGGCGCGCCAGACGTGCCTTGCCCTTGGAGCGGCCGCCCTTGGCGTTCTGCCGGGCCCACTCCAGTTCCTTCTGGATGGCCTTCTGCCGCGCCTTTTCCTGGTTCTCTTCCTGCTTCAGGCGCTCGTCCTTCTGCATCAGCCATTCGGTGTAGTTGCCCTTCCACGGAATGCCGCGGCCGCGGTCCAGTTCCAGGATCCACTCGGCGGCGTTGTCGAGGAAGTAGCGATCGTGGGTGACCGCGACCACGGTGCCGGTGTAGCGCGCCAGGAACTGTTCCAGCCACTCCACCGACTCGGCGTCGAGGTGGTTGGTCGGTTCGTCGAGCAGCAGCATGTCCGGCTTCTGCAGCAGCAGCCGGCACAGCGCCACGCGGCGCTTCTCGCCGCCGGACAGGTTGGCGATCTTGGCGTCCCACGGCGGCAGCCGCAGCGCATCGGCGGCCACGTCGAGCTGGTTCTCCAGGGTGTGCGCGTCGCCGGCGGCGAGGATCGCCTCCAGGCGCTCCTGCTCCTTGGCCAGCGCGTCGAAATCGGCGCCTTCCTCGGCATAGGCGGCGTACACCGCTTCCAGCGCGGCCTGCGCCTGCAGCACTTCGCCCACGCCTTCCTCGACCGACTCGCGCACGGTCTTGTTCGGGTCCAGCTCCGGCTCCTGCGCCAGGTAGCCGACCTTGGTGCCGGGCTGCGGACGCGCCTCGCCTTCGAAATCGGTGTCCACGCCGGCCATGATCTTCAGCACGGTGGACTTGCCGGCGCCGTTGAGGCCGAGCAGGCCGATCTTGGCGCCGGGGAAGAACGACAGCGAGATGTCCTTGATGATCTGGCGCTTGGGCGGCACGGTCTTGCTGACCCGGTTCATGGTGTAGATGTATTGCGACATGGCGGCTCCAAAGGCGCAGGGCGCCCGCCGGCCGGCGGCCGGAGGGCGTCGAAAGGGATGGCGGATTATAGCCGGACGGCCGCCGGCATTCGTTGCCGCACGGTGGCGGCGGCAGACGCGCGGGCGGTGCCGCGCGGCCTACTCGGCGATCGGCGGCAGCGCTGCGCTCGGTGCCGTCGCCGTTTCCCCCGCGCGGCGCTGCCGGCGCAGATACAACAGTGCGCAGAGCACCAGCACCAGCATCGCCAGCCACTCGCTGGTCAGCGCCGCCTGCATCGCGGCCAGGCTGCCGCCGCCGCGGGCGTGGGCGTAGATCGCGCCCAGCGCCGCCGGCCCCAGGCCCATCGCCGCCTGCAGGATGGTGGAGAGCATGGCGCTGCCCGCGCCGGCATGCGTGGTGGGGACCTGCGACAGGCCGATGCGGTAGAAGCTGGCCACGATCCAGGCTTGGCCGGCGCCGATCAGCGCCGTCGCCGGGGCCAGGTTGCGCACGCCCGGATGCGGCCACACGGCGTGCAGCGTCCAGGCCAGCCCCAGCAGGCCCAGCATCTGCACCATGCAGCCCAGCAGCAGCGTCGGCACCGGGCCGCAGCGCGCCGCCACGCGGGCGCTGACCAGCGCAGAGGCGAAGTAGGCCACGCCCATCACCAGGAAGGCATTGCCGGAGTGCAGCGGCGAGAGGCCGGCGCCGGTCTGCAGGGTCAGCGCCAGCACGAACATGAAACCGCTCCAGCAGGTGAAGAACACCCCGCCCACCAGCAGCGCGAAGCGCACGCTGGGCAGCCGCAGCAGAGCCGGCGGCAGTAGCGGCGTGCGCCCGCGGCGTTCCTGCCACAGTTCGACCCGGGCCAGCGCCGCCAGCAGCGGCAGGCAGGCCGCCAGCACCGCCAGGCACGCCGGCGGCCAGTGCAGGGCAGGGCCCAGCGCCAATGGCAGCAGCAGGCAGGCCAGGAACAGCCCCAGCAGCCCGGCGCCGGCCAGGTCGGGCGGCATCCGCCGTGCCGCGCGGGTCTCCGGCACCGCGCGCAGGCAGGCCAGCGCCAGC